>SKMT01000577.1 GCA_007120915.1 Myxococcales bacterium
ATCTTTCGACGCCCAAATCTTCGTCGGCTCCTCGCCATTGGCAGTCCTCTCGGCTCTTCGGGGTCTAACGGAACGACATTGAACGGAGATGCGGTACCGGCGACACGATTGGTTTTTTGTTGATTTGCGGGCCGTATCGGCGCCCGTCGACCGTCGCTCCACGTCGACGCCCGTGGGCGCGTCCAGGGCGGCGGCCGTCAGCGTTCCTCGACGCGATCGGGGCAGTGCTCCTTGGCCGGGCGCAGTCCACGGATATGCATCTCCAGACGCGTTCGACCCCGAAAAGTCGCGAAACGGGGAACGAAAGCGACGGAGACGCGCTGTTCGAGTAGCGATCGATCATCGGCCATCGAAAAGCCGATGCCCTCGAGGGTGCCGCTTCCGTCGCGAAATTTCGCCTTGAGGTGGTCGTTGCCGACAATGCGAACACGGCTCGCCTTGCTTTCGGTACACAATAACACCGGTTCGCGGTTGCCTGTTCCAAAGGGGCCGAGCCGAGAGAGGTCGCGCCCGAAGCGAACGTCCAGTTGATTCAGTTCCACCTCACAGTCGATGCGAAGCCGAGGACGGGGCAGCCCCTCCTGGTCGAGCACTCGGGTGAGTTTTTCGTCCAGCCGGTCACGCAGCTCTTCGACATGTTGCTCGCGAACCGAAAGTCCGGCGGCGGCGACATGACCGCCGTATGTTTCGAGCAGGTCTTCTGCAGCGTCGAGCACTTCGATGACGTTGATGCCGTCGACGCTTCGGACACTGCCCTTGCCGAGGCCTTCTTCGTCGATGCCTACCAGCACCACGGGGCGGTGATAGCGTTCCACGAGCCTGCTGGCGACGATGCCCAGCACCCCGCGGTGCCACTTCCGGCCGGCGATGACCAGCATTTTGCGCTGCTGTTCGAATTGCTCGCGTGCAAGAGGCAGGATCTTTTCGAGGATCTCTTTTTCGCAGTCCTGGCGCCGGTCATTGAGCTTCTCGAGTTTTCGCGCCAGCTTGATTGCCCGGGCATAGCTGTCGGTGGTCAGCAGTTCGACGCAGATGGTGGCGTCGCCCATTCGCCCGGCGGCGTTGAGCCGCGGGGCGAGCCGGAAGCTGATGGTCTGGGGGGTGATCTTCTTGTCTCCAACATGAGCCCGCTCCATCAGCGCGGAGACGCCGGCGCGGCGCCGACTTGCCAGAGCTTCGAGCCCGTGACGCACGAAGGTGCGATTGACGTCGACCAGGGGGACCACATCGGCCACCGTGCCCAGCGCCACCAGATCCAGGTATTCGCGAAGGTCGGGCTGGGGGATGTGCTCGAAGACTCCGTGGTCGCGCAGCGTCTTGCGCAGTGCGACAAGCAGATGAAACGACACCCCTACCGCCGCCAACTGCTCGAAGGGGAACTGGCAGTCCTGCTGGAGAGGGTTGAGGATCGCGTCGGCATCGGGAAGCTCGTCGGGGATGGTGTGATGATCGACGATGACCACCCGCAGCCCGAGCTCTTTGGCCAGCGCGACCTCCTCGACGTTGGAGATGCCACAGTCGGTAGTGATGATGAGACCGACGCCGTCGTCGGCAGCCTGGCGCACGTTGTCGACGTGCAGTCCGTAGCCATCCTGGTCGCGAAGCGGCACGTGGTAGTCGACGCGTGCCCCCAGTGCACTCAGAAACTGGTACAGCAGTGCGACGCTGGAGACCCCGTCGACATCATAGTCACCGTGGATGCGAATCTTTTCGCCGCGGTCGATGGAGGTGAGCACCTCGCGCACTGCCCGATCCATATCTTTCATCAAGAACGGGTCGTGCATCTCGTCGAGGCGCGGGTTGAGAAACCGATAAGCACGGTCGACGTCGGTAAACCCCCGGCGCACCAGAATACGGGCGGTCAACGGGTGGATATCCAGCGCCCGCACCAGCTCGTCTTCTCGCTGCTGGCGAGTGCGGTAGACAATCCATTCTTTCCGACGCGGTTTCATCGGTGGTCTATCCCGAACTCTGTTCGACAAAAGAAGAGAGGTGTTTCAGATCGCGCATGTTCGTTGCGGCAGTTGAACCTAACAAAAAACGTCCATTCCGTCACAACCGCCGGCGGGGGATACAAAAAACCCCGGGTGCCGGTGGCGACCCGGGGCAGAAAGCGGTGCCAGTTGTCATCAGACACGGGCAGCCGGATCGGGCTCGTCGTCCTCTTCGGCGAGCAGCTTCTCGGCCTTTTCCCGCTCTTTGAGGTACTTGTCCATCTTCAGCATCACCGGCGAGGCCACGAAGACCGATGAGTAGGTACCGACGATCACACCGATGACCAGGGCCATCGCGAAGTCCTCGATAAGTCCGGTGGCGATAATCGCGATCATCGACACCGCCAGAAGCGTCGTCAGCGAGGTGACCAGGGTACGGCTCATCGTCTGATTGATCGCTGTGTTGGCAGTGGCCTCGACGGATTTACCCCCGCCGAGTTCCAGGTTCTCACGGATACGGTCAAACACGACGATGGTGTCGTTTAGCGAGTAACCGATGATGGTCAACAGCGCGGCGACGATGGGCAGGCTGAACTCGATGTCCAGCAGTACGAACAGCCCCAGACAGATCGTGATGTCGTGCGCCAGCGCGGCGACGGCACCGGGGGAGTATCGCATGTCGAACCGGAACCAGATGTAGATCAGGATGGCGATCAGGGCGATGATCATCGCCAGCATCCCGTCGTTTCTCAACTGTTCACCGGCACGGGGTCCGACGGACTCCATCCGCTCGATGGAGTGGAAATCGTCCCCGAAGATTCTGCCGAGTTCGTCTTCGATGTGGCGCTGAAGGTCGGCGAACTCGAGTACATACCAGTGCTCGTCGCGCTGGCCGATCTCGATGATGTCGACCTCCTCGATTCCCCCGGCGCCAACCGCTTCGCGCAGGTCGTCATGCGAGACCTCCTCGCCGTAGCGCACCTCCATGCGGTCGGGCTGCTCCTCCATCGGATCCGTTGATTGGTGGTCGGCGATGAGCTCGAGGTGCTCGATGATCGCTTCGTACTCTTCATCGCTGACCACGGCGACATCGCGGGTCTGGATCATGAACTGGGAGTAGTCATCATCGTCGCCGAACTGCTGGATCAGCGGGTCCTCCAGCTCAATTTCCTCGGCGGCTTCGCGCACATCCTCGTCTTCCACAGTCTCGCTGAACTGGGCGAGGATCTCTGTGCCGCCCTGAAAATCGATGCCCCAGCGGGGCCCGATCAACGACAGCAGCAGGATGGCGCCGATGAGGAAAAATGCCGAGATCCAGACGGTATATCTGCGTTTGCCAAGCAGATCGACGTCGGCATCGTAGGGATATATTTGCCACATCTTCATAGAATTCTCGTCGCTTCCTTAGATGCCGCCTGCACGCAGGCGGCGGACTCGTCGGCTTCCGGGTTGGTGTGTCGCCGGAGCGCCAATTAGATGCTCAACTCGTGAGATTTGGTGCGTTCCTGCCACTCCAGGAAGAACAGTCGCGTGATATACACCGCGGTAAACAGGGTGGCGCAGATACCGACCAGCAGGGTGACCGCAAACCCCTGGATGGGTCCGGTTCCGTACTGAAGCAGCACCAGCCCGGCGATACCGGTGGTGATATTGGCGTCAAATACCGCGGAGTAGGCTTTGGAGAAGCCCTCATCGACCGACTCGTTCATCGGTTTGCCGATGACGTACTCCTCCCGTATTCGCTCGTAGATGATGACGTTCGCGTCCACGGCCATACCGACGGTCAGAATAATTCCGGCGATCCCGGGCAGCGTCAGCGTCGCATTGAGCGCGGCGAGAACGGCCATGATGAACGTCAGGTTCATCAACAGGGCGATCGTCGAGATCATGCCGCTGCGCCGGTAGTAGAGCATCATGAACAGGATAACCAGAAGGCTGGCCACCATCAGCGCTCGCATACTGGAGTCGATCGACTCCTGTCCCAGCGTGGGACCGACCATGGTTTCGAACTGGCGCTCAATCGGCGCCGGAAGCGCCCCGTGGCGAAGTACAATCACCAGGTCCTGGGCCTCTTCCTGAATTTCGGTAAAAGACATCATATCGCCCAGAGTGATCTGGGCGCGGCCACCGGTGATCGGCTCGTTGATCACGGGAGCGGACTGCACTTCGTCATCCATCATAATCGCGAAGCGCTGGCCGACGTTTTCGGTGGTGGTCTCGGCGAACTTGTCGGCGCCGGTGGCGTCGAAGTTCAGCGCGACGTAGGGGCGGTTGAACTGGTCGTCGATGGCCACCCGGGCGTCCTGGATGTACTCACCGGTGACCTCGGTGTCGCGGTAGACGAGGTAGCTCATCCAGTAGGACTGGTCCTCGTCGATGATCTCCTCGTCTTCGGCGACCTCTTTGTATACGGGGTGGTGCTGATAACCGATGACCCGGTCGTCGGGTACGCGGCCCTCGAAGAATCGCTGGAGCTTCTCTTTTTCCTGGTGGGTCACCGAGTAGTAGCCACCGTCGATGTTTCGAAGATGAAACCCTTCGGGCAACTGGCCCTGGAATTGGCCGAAAAATTCGTTGGTGCCGTCGTCGTCGACCATCTGGAACCGAAGCTGAGCGGTCTGTCCGATCAGGTCACGGGCGCGGTCGACCTGGTCTTCGCCAAGTCCCGGCATTTGGACAATGATGTCGTTGGCCCCGGAGCGGTTGATCGAGGGTTCGGACACGCCCAGCGCGTCAATGCGCGAACGGATGGTCTCGATGGCCTGTTCAATCGCGAAGTCTTCGGTCTCCTCGATGTAATCCTGGTCCATCTCCAACTGGATGCGGTTGGCATCGACGATGGACATCGAGAAGTTGGGGAAGTGCTGCATGAACTCATCGTCTGCCAGGCCCCGGTCGCCAGAGCTTTCAAACTCCACTATCAGGTACAACTCCCCGGGGGGATGATGAGCGGTGATCTCGCCGGCCGGTTCGAGTTCGTTGAGCCGTTGCACCACGTCTTCTTCCATCCGCTGCAGTCGGTCTTGGACCGCGCGGTCGACGTGGACGTGATACTGCAACAGCAGACCACCCTGTAGGTCGAGCCCCAGCGTCAGCGGTTCGATTCGCTTCCACTCCGGCTCGGCACCGTCATAGGCCGGCGGATCGACAAAGTGGGAGGCAAACCCTTCAGTGGTGACCGGCTCCCCGTCGAGCTGGCCGGTCGACCAGTCCAGAAACGTGGGCGTCAGCACGTACAGTGCCACGAGCAACGCCAACACGGGGATGCCCCATCGGTAGAGTAGCTTTTTCATAAATCCGAAGCTCCGCTCGGTTCGTCATCGGTCCAGCCCTCGCAGGGGAGAGCAGACGTCGTTCAACCATCTCGTCGGGCTGCGACGACACCGTGGAACCACGGCGTTGGCGCAACCGCTCAAACTAGCAAACCACCATGGAGGCGCAAACGCCTCGCCCGGCAGCATCAGTCGTTATCCTTGTCGTCCTCGTCGCCGTCGGCGTCGTCTTTTTCGCCGTAAAACGTATCTTGCTTCTTCTGGATCTTTTCGCGGTCGATCTTGATTTTGGTTCCACCGCTGATCTCGAGCTGGATGACCGGGCCGTCTACGGACTTGATGGTTCCGAAGATCCCGCCGGCGGTGACGACCTGGTCGCCAGCTTTCAATCCAGACAACAGCGTCTGGTGGCGCTCCATTTCCTTTTTCTGAGGCCGAATCAGAATAAACCAGAAGATCAGAAAGATGATCCCGAACATGATAATCATCGAGAACAGCTCTCCGCCGCCGTTTTGTGCGATCACAATGGTGGCCGGCAAATTCATGTGGAATCGATCTCCAGTTCGTCGGTTTCGTCAATGCAGCTCGGTACGGTCATGCCAGTGGGCCCGTGCTGCGACAGTGGCACAAGGAGGCAGTTGTCGCATTTATTTCAGCGCGGGGGCCAAAAAGGTGCATGCCGATGGCAGCGCTGTCACTTAGCAGCGCCTCTTCGGCAGGTCAAGCGGGTGGTGGCGTCGGTTCACCGTCACGCTCCTCGTAGAACTGCCGACGGAACTGTTCGAATTGCCCGGCGTCGATGGCGCTCCGGGCATCTTCGACGAGCCGGTGGTAGTAGCGCAGGTTGTGCAGCGTGCACAGATGAGAGGCCAAAATCTCGCGTGATTTGTACAGATGGCGAAGATAGGCCCGGGTGAAGTTGGTGCAGGTATAGCAGTCGCAGTCGGGGTCCAGCGGCTTCGAGTCCATCGTATAGGGGGCGTTGCGGATCTTGATGCGCCCCCGGGAGGTGAAGCACTGACCGTTGCGGGCGTTTCTGGTCGGAAGCACACAGTCAAACATATCGATGCCGCGGCGGATGCACTCGACAAGATCCTCGGGGGTGCCCACGCCCATCAGATATCGCGGTTTGTCTTCTGGCATCACGGGAGTGGTGAATTCGACGGTGTCGTACATCGCTTCGGAGGGCTCCCCGACGCTGAGCCCGCCGATGGCGAAGCCGTCGAAGGGCAACTCACAGAGTTGTTCGGCGTGGCGGTGGCGCAGCTTTTCGCTGGTGCCGCCCTGGATGATGCCGAACAGCGCACAGTCGCTTCGGGTTCTCGCTTCCAGGCAGCGCTTCTCCCAGCGGGTGGTGCGCTCCATCGACTCGATCATGTAGTCGTCATCCACATCGGCCGGGGGGCATTCGTCGAAGGCCATCATGATATCGCTTCCCAACGTCTCCTGGATCTCGATGACCTTCTCGGGGGTGAAGAAGTGTTTGGCCCCCGACAGGTGGTCGCGAAACTCGACGCCGTCTTCTTTGATCTCGCGAAGCTGCTCGAGGCTGAACACCTGGTAGCCCCCGGAGTCGGTGAGGATGGGCCGGTCCCAGTTCATCATCTCATGGAGCCCGCCGTGCATCTCGATCACTTCCAGACCGGGGCGCAAAAAGAGGTGATAGGTGTTGCCGAGCACAATCTGAGCTTCTACCTCGTCGGCGAGTTGGTCGGGGCGCATCGCCTTGACGGTGCCCAGAGTGCCCACGGGCATAAACACCGGTGTTTCGATCTCGCCATGGGTGGTGGTGACCGTGGCGGTGCGCGCAGCACCGTCGGTGGAATGCACCTCAAAGTCGAATGTGTCGCACTGTACCAGCTCGTCGCTACTCATCGTGTCTCCATAACTAACTTCATGCTCCTCAGCCCACCGACCACCTAACACCCACCACCGACCACCCACCACCGACCACCTGCCTCACCGAAACAACAGGCTTGCGTCGCCGTAGCTGTAGAAGCGGTAGTCGCTGCGGATCGCTTCGTCGTAGATGCGGCGCACGTTTTCGTAGCCCACGAAGGCTGTCACCAGCGCCAGAAGCGTGGAGCGTGGCAGGTGAAAGTTGGTGACCAGCCCGTCGCAGACCCGAATGTCGACGCCGGGGCGCAAAAACAGGTCGGTACTCCTGGTGCCGGGCTCGAAGGGGTTGTCCCGGCGTGCCTCCGCTTCCATAGCGCGCGCGCTGGTGGTGCCCACGGCAATAACTCTCCCACCGGCGCTTCGGCAGGTGTCGATGGCCTCGGCGAGTGCGTCGGGGATGGTGTACTGCTCGCTGTGCATGTCGTGGTCTTCGAGCCGATCGTCGCGCACCGGGCGGAAGGTGCCGGGGCCCACGGTCAGAGTCAACCGGGCGCGGTCTATTCCGCGCTCATCGAGTCGTTTCAGCAGTTCGGGGGTAAAATGCAGCCCCGCCGTCGGTGCGGCGACGGCCCCCGGTTTGTCGGCATACACTGTCTGATACCGGTGCTCGTCTTCAGGGTCGACGGGTTGGCGGCCCTCTTCGGTGCGCCGGTTGACGATATAAGGAGGGAGCGGAACGGCGCCGAACCGGCGCAGAAACTGAAGGGGTGTCTCATCCCAGCGTACCCGTACGATCGCCCGTCCGGCGCCGACCTGTTCGACGGTGATGGTTGGCAGAGAAGGGCGATCGGGGTCGGACAGTTCCATTCCCTCGCGAAGTGGACGCGACGAGCGGGTCATGCACTCAAACCGGATCACCCCGCCGCCGGGGGCCTGCCAGCCTCGCTGGGCCGACGGTCCACTCAACGCAGTGACGAAGAGTTCGACGCGCCCGCCGGTTTGCTTGAACACCTGCAGGCGGGCGGGAACGACCCGGGTGTCGTTGAACACCAGCAGATCATCGGCTCGCAGGTATTCGTCGAGCCGGTCAAAGCGGCTGTGTTCGATGGTTCGGTCATCGCCGCGGTAGACAAGCAGCCGAGACCGATCGCGTCGCTGGGCCGGGTCGGCGGCAATGCGGTGTTCATCCAGTTGATAGTCGTAGGCGTCGACAGTGTGAGGGTCGGCTTCGTCGGCTGCCAGCTTCCAGAATGTTGGTTCTTCGTTGGGGGGCATCTGCTTTCCACAGCGCTAGGGTCGGTGTGGTCACCATTCGGAGGTTGTCGTCTTCGCAGTCGCGGTTTACACTCCCGACAACGAAACTTTCCGTGTGAAAACCACAAATCCTTCCCGTTGAAAAGCCACCGATGTCCGACGTGGATTCAGAGGACGACAACGAGAGTCGTCTGGAGCGCATTCAGGGGATCGTCGAAGAGGACTTCGAGCGAATTCAGAGTACGGACGATCCGTTCGTGGTGTTGAATTTGAGCGAACAAGCCACCCCGGAAGAGGTGCGCGACCGCTATGAGCGGTATGAACGGTTTTATCGGGCGGAAAATTTTCAGCGCCTCGGCGACATGGATTTGACGCGCAAGGCACTGGACATCCGACGTACGATCGGCAGGGCGATGGTCGAGATTCAGTCGATGTTTGAGCAACGAAGTGAGGCTGAGCATCAGGCGAAGAAGGCGTTTTCGGAGTTGCCGGACGTCGATCCAGATGCCGCGGCGATGGGTGATATCTACTTTCGTGACGGGCTGTCCTTTCTGCGTCTCGGCGACCTGGAGAGCGCTCGACAGCACTTCCAGCGCGCCAGCGACTACGACCCGTCGCGAGGGATCATCATCGCCAACCTGGCCTACACCGAGTTTAAACTCGATCCTACCAACGATGAGGTCGTCGAACAGACAGGGCGCAATCTGCAGCGGGCTGCGAACGTGGAGCCGAAAAACCCGGAGATCTTCGTGTTGCTGGCGCGTTTCGGGATCAACACCAGGGACCAGAAGACCGCCCGCAGTGCGCTGGAGCGGTTGGAGAAGCTGAACCCGAGCCACCCCCGGCTCAAAGCGCTCAAAAAGCGGGCGAAACTGTAAAGCCGGCGCTCAGCGCCCAATCTCTCTCAGCGGGTATCGCCGCCAGTTGCGCACCGACGCCCCATCCAAACTCCTGCCAGAACCGACTGACCGACACCCCGGCGCCTCCTTCGGCGGGGGTGGTAGGCGGTCCGAACAGCTTGAGAGCACCGCGCCAGTTCACCCCCTGAAGCCGCAGCATCGAGGTGTGCAACCAGGACTGTCGGGGCTCAGATGCCCGGTCGAAGGGGGCGAATCCGTCGGTGAAGCCGGTGCGTATTCGCATGTCTGGTGACGGCGCACCGGGGCGGTGATGCAGGGCATCGCCGACGATGTGAAATGACTCCAACCGCGAGCTGTAGCGAAGCCGAAGCTGGGCCTGGGCCCCCGGGGTGCGGCAGGAGTCCACACAGAGCGCCGACGTTGAGACCGACCAGTTGTTGCTGCGCAGGTGTAACGAAGCGTGGGGGATGGCCTGCCAGTTTGCACCGCGTGCGTCGTCGACCACCGCCAGCCCGGCCGGCAACTCCAGCACGGTGCGTTCGCCCAGATCGAGTCGCTGGTCCAGGTGTGCTCCGAGTAGATGGTGTGTGCCGAGCTGGTAACCCGTGACATCGTAGAAGCCGGAGTCGTGCACTTCATCGGGGATTCGATCCAGCCCCGCTGTGCGTCGGCCGGCGAACAACCGGGGCGAAATCCGGTGGGTCTGACCCAGAAGACGCCCGGAAAACGCCATACCGGCGTCGACGACGGCGTCGAGGCGCGTGGAGCTGCCGGCGACAGCGCCATCATCGGTGGTGGCCATGCCCATGTCGGCGACACCGACGACGGTGGGGCGCACCCACATGCGGCGCGTCGACCCCCAGGTGCGCTCAACGCCCACCATCGCCGAGCTGAGCCTGCCGGGGGTTGTCGCCGTAGCTCCGTACTCGCGGTGATTCATCCGTACATCGGCGGTGAACTCTTCGCCCAGATCGAGGCGGGTGCCGTAGTGAAGCCACAGATCACCGGCGTGGGGTTGTTCGGTGCCCGGGGCGAACCCATCGCGGTCATCGTGAAACAGCGCTGCGCCCACGGTCAGGTCATGGCCCGGCCCGGAGGCGGAGGCAGCGAACCGCTGGCTGTCCCATCGGCGGAAAAACGCTGCATCGTCGAGTCGCTCGGCAGCCCCCGGGTTGGCGTCGCCGCCGGTGATCTGAACGCCACCGACGTCGGCGACGATGTGGCGATGTTCGTCGCCCACACCGGCTTGTCCGGCAAGTCGGAGCGCCGCGGAGCCGGAAATGTCGCCGTAGGCATCCAGGTGCATGGGCCGGGGCGCACAGG
>SKMT01000472.1 GCA_007120915.1 Myxococcales bacterium
CGGGCTGTCGCCGATGCGCAATCCCTTCGCCTCCCAGCCTTGCTGAAAGTTCAGTGTTTCTGCCGTAGCACGCGGGCTGGCTTCGGTGGCAACGGGGGACTCGGAGAGAGCTTCGCAGGGCAGCTCCGCCAGCTTCTGCGACAGCTCGGCGGGGTACCATCGCACGGCGTCCAGTCTGACATCTGCGCTTCCCTGTGCAGGGTGGACGAAGGAAGCGGATTCGGCGACGAGCGCCGTCGGGTCATCGAGGGTCGTGGTGATCTGGGCGTTGTCCCAATGAAGCGTCAACGGTTCTTCATCGTCGGCGCTGACCTTCAGGTTGTCGCCGATCAGCAATTGATCGGCGGAGGAGACCAGAAAGCGATCGGCAACAAGCCCCTGTGGGGTGGGTTGTACTCCTGACAGCGCTACATGACCGCCGGGATGTGACCAGGTTACGCAGCCGCAGTCGTCGTCGGCGTCGGCAGCGCATTGCCAGCGGTCGTCGGTCAGCGCATCGGGGTTCGATGTAACCAGAGCCTCGAAGAGACCGGGGGAGGGGACGGGAAGATGTGGTGAAGCGGTGGCGTCAGCAGTGAATACTGCCACGCCAATCAGTGACACCAGCGCAAAGCAGTGGGGCCGCAATCGTTGCCACCCCGCCATTCCTTACTCCATGGGAAGGGAAGATGTCATTGCGCGTCGGCTGTCGCGTCGCCGGCGTCGTGTGGGAAGTCCAGGTACAGATATTCGCCGTCGACCTCGGTGTCGGGCAGCAGTTCTTGGTTCAGCTCCAGGGTGACCTTCACGTCGTTGCCGTCCAACTCCTCCACTTCGATTCGCTCGACGACGCGCCCGAAGTGACTGGTGTCGATAAAACGGGTGAAGTTTCGCTCCGGGATCAGTGCCTGCTCGAAGGTGACGACCAGTTTGCCGTCGTCGAACGAATCATCGACCTCGTAGCGAACCGGGTCGGGGGACTGAAAGAACACGCGGGTGCGGTCTTCTTCGGGCTTGAAGCCGACCCAGGTGATGACCGTGGGGTCGCCGTCGGCGGCTTCTCGCAGCGCCTGGATGTGGGGAATGTCGTCGCGGTCGCCGGGGATGATGCCCTGGTACAACTCGGAGTCATCCTTTTCGAGAAACCGTGAGGGGTCGGCGAGTCCGGCGCCGGTGGCTCCAGGAGTGCCGGCGCCGGGCGAACCCTCATGGATGTTGACGCGATAGGAGGGGGTTGGTCCGGCTTCTTCGTCTCCCTCCTGGTCCGGGGCGGCTTCCTGCTCGATCACCTGGGGTTCGGGCTGTTCTTGCTCGGGGGCCGGGCCGCCGGGCAGGGCGACATCCATGTCTTCACCTTCGACCTGGTCGTCGAAGGTGCGGACTTCCTGGGCCGTCACCGTCGTCGAGGCCAACACCAGAGTGGCGGATGCACCGAATACCATCATCCATCGGATCGCCGGGGTCATCATGTACCTCGTATATTCGAAACTACAGAAAATTGTGCGCGCGCGTCTGCGGCCAGCGTAACATCGCCGGGGCGTGGGGGGCAAGTTTTCGGGCTGTCAGCTCGATCAGTGATGATGCCCGTGGTCCAGTTCGTCGTGGTGGTGTTTGAGGTGGTGCAGGATTTCGTCGCGGCTCTTGCCGTGCAGCGGGTCTTGTTGCCTGGTGCGTTGCTGCAACATCGCCGGGTGTGATTCGGGAGGGTCGGAGTCGGCGAGCTCGGCGAGATGAGGGTCGCTGTAGCCGTCGCCGTCCGCGTCGAGATACACGGGATTGGTAAACGCGAAGGGAGCGGGGTCGTCGTCGCCGAGCACCGGGTACATATCGCCGGGGCCGCGCACGAAAAAGACCACGTAGGCGTCGTCGTCGGATTCGACCTCGATGTCGACGGTTGTTCGATAGCGGCGATGCTCCAGATCACCTTCGTGCGCAACCTCCAGGTCGGCCTCTGTCAGATCGACGCTTTCGGTGCGCGTCGGAGGGATGGGGTCGGTGTCGTACTCGCCGGGTTCGGTGACGACGTCGTCGGAGTTTTTGAACATCTCGATGGTGTCGACATCGATCCACTCCGGTACTTCGACGGTCAGCTCGAAGTTCACCGGTTCATCGTCGGTTTCGATGGTCTCGCCCAGCCCCACCGAGTCGCCGGCGTCGTTGGTCGCCTCTACCCGCACGAAGGGGCCGTTGGTGCCGATGGCGGCCTGGTCGTTGACGGCGTTGACGAAATGCTCGGTGTCGAAGTCGGAGACCGAATCGCGATCGTCGTCGACGAACACGAAGGTGCGCGGCACACCGCCGAGCACCCGGTTGTAACGGGTGTGGGTGTCCGTGACAGCGGTGCCGGCGGCCTTGTGCCCCCGCCCAAGCAGGGTGAGCCACCAGCGGGCTACCCCGTTGAATCGCTCGTATTCATGGCCGTTCATCAGCTCCATGGCCGTGAAGTCGTCGCTGAACAACCCGGTGTCACCGGTGTCGGAATCGTAGTCCGGCATCTGCACCCGCAGTGTGTCAGGGTCGCCGTAGCTGATGCCTCGGACCACGTCCGAAAACTGCAGATAACTGCTGTCGGGGTGATTCAGTTGCACCACCTGTTCGCCGGGGAAGTCGCTGATCCAGTCGTAGCTGTCCTGCGGGGGATGGGGCAGCTCGGCGCCGGCGCCCCAGTCGAAGGAGCCACCGGCGCGGTGGGCTTCATCGAGAAGAAGGGGAAAGCCGTTGAAGTGGCCCAGGTCGATGGTGGTGATCTCGGTGCCGATGAG
>SKMT01000239.1 GCA_007120915.1 Myxococcales bacterium
CACGCCCCCTCTTCGATGCTCACCTTCAGCGACGGCGATTCGTACTGAGGCTCGCCGTCTTCCAGCACCCGGATGTGAATGGCGGTCTCTCCGGTCTGTTCACCCATCTGCAGGTGGATTGTGCACCCTCGCATCTGGCAGTGCTCAATCTCGGTCAGCTCCTCGACGCTGTCGGCAAATCGGCCCCGGATGTCGTGATTGTCGTCGTAGTCCAGCTCGATCTCGTCGCCGTCATCATCGAAGGCGTTGATCTGAAACGAGAAGTCGTCGCCCTCCATCTGCAGCGCTGGCAGGTCACCACTCCATCGGTCGCCGTCGGTGTGGGCCACCGCCTCCTCGGCATCGCGGTCCACCACCTCGATGTCGGCGATACCGAGGGTGTTTTCGAACTGTTCGCCGGGAACGGTTTCAACGTCGCCTCCGTCGTCTCCACAGCCGATGGCGGTCACGGCGAGCAGCGCCAGGGCCAGGGCCAGCAGGCTGACGAGAAACGTTGCGTGGTTTTGAGTCATCGGTGGTCCTCCGTCGGATCGGTCTTCAGGGTTGGTTGCGAGTTGCTCTGCAGTGGTTTGGTTCATCGTTGGTTCGACCTGGCGTTTCGGTCAGTTCACTCTCGGGTCGTCGACATCGCGGTACACTTCGGCGAGCGAACTCGGCGGGGCCGGCGAGGAGTAGTCGACCAGAAGACAGGCGTCGGGCTGTTCGTCACCGCCGGCGCCGTCGGTCCACATCGGCGGGCCGGCAACCAGCCCGCTGCCCACTCCCACCACCAGCACGGCCGCCGCCACCGCCACTCGCAAGGCCGGGGCGAGGCGGCGCAGATCGTCGTTGCCGTGCTCTTCCTCGTTGCCGCCCTCCATCTGTTGTCGGGCCTGGGCGACGACCTGACGGGTAAAATTATCGCTCATCGGCGGCGGCGCCACCGCGTCGTCCAGCAGCTCACAGATCGATTCCAGCCTCTCCAGCTCTCGGCGACACCTCTCGCAGTCTCTGAGGTGACCCCGGATTCTCCACCTGCGCTTGGGAGAACCCTCGCCGTCGCGGTAGGCGCTGAGATGAGATTGAATTTCGTCGCATTCCATGGTGGTCATTCCTCGCTCCAGGTCGCTTCCATCCGACACAAACGGACGGGGGCAGAAAAACCCCCGGAAAAATTTTCAGCCTGTCTTCTCTTCGATCTCCATCAACCCTTCCAGCTCGTCCGCCAGCGCCCCCCGCCCCCGGGCCAGAAGCCGCTCCACCGCTTTGGTGCTGCACCCCAGCGAGTCGGCGACCTCCGCGTAGCTGAGCCCCTCGAAGTGATACAACACCACCGCCGCGCGCTGGCGGGGGGGCAACGCTTCGATGGCCTCGCCGATCTTCTGTCGCTTCTGGCGCACCTCCAACCTCGCTCCCGGGCCCCGGCCTTCATCGCGCCGCGGCGGCAGTTCATCGACGTACACCGGCTTCTTCTTCTCGATGCGGTCCAGGCAGTGGCGGGTGACAACCCGATTCAGGTAGGTCTTGAACGCCGCGGTGGGTTCATAGCGGCCGGCGGCCTCGAAGATCTTCAAGAACGCCTGCTGGGCCGCATCTTCGGCCTCCGCCGCATCGCCGAGCATCCGGTAGGCCACCCGCCATGCCGTCTGGCGGTGGCGGTCGACCAGATCCCCAAATGCCTCCAGATCGCCGTCGGCGACCTGCAGCATCAACTGTTGGTCTTCACTTCTCACCGTCAGCCGCCTCCCCCGGAGGCGTCACCGCTGCCCGTGGCTTGCGACACCATCGGGTCCGGACACTGCACCTGATCGGCGAGGTAATCGAACCACTGGAGGCGCTGGTCGTCGTCGAAGATTTCTCGTTCGACGACCATCCGGTCGATCGCCAGGTCCAACATCTGTTGCTGACCCTCCAACAGTTGCTGGCGATGACCGTCGATCTCTTCGTCGGTCACCTCCGGTTGGGTCATCAACTCCAGCAACTGCTGCTGGTGGTGGGTCATCTCTTCGCAGCGGTCGTGCTGATCGACGTGAAACCGGGTGCGCAGAGCCGAAAGCTGTCGCAACTGTCGGTCTTCCAACTCCAGTTGCTGCTGATAATCACATTGGCGCCACTGGCTTTCGGACTCCTCAAACTGCGCCAGTGGTCCCCCGGGACTGATCAGCCAGGTCGTCACCAGCGCCACGTTCAGCGTCAGCGAAGCCAGCACAAACGCCTGAAATATCCTGGAATTCATGGTTCGTCCTCAAGATAAAGGCCATCACAGATGCGAGTTGGCGCCACCGCAACGCGTCGCGGCAGGCCCTCAACGACACGAACGGACATCCCCACAAAAACCCCCGGAATTTTTGAAGATTGCATCCGCTGGACTGCTCCGCTGACCGTTGCCGTCTCGATTCACTCCCGGCGAGCAAGCAGCTCTGAACGAGTGGCCTCCCTGCTGACTCACCATCGGCTTACAGCCCGAAGCAGATTCGACAGTCGTTACCAGCCAGCCAGTCAACCATGATGTGGATCATGGACTGGCGACGGGTCTTGCAAATCGTCAACAAATCTGCCCATCTCCCTCATCTCCCTATCTCCTTTTGGTTACACGTGCTGAATCGATAGTGGTTGGTTGCCGACTCACCGACGATCGGGGGGTTGCAAAGATATGTATTGTGGTGAGATGCTGACCAACAGTTGCGCTATATGATTCGCCTGGTCTGCCCTGTCGGCGATGCATTGCTCCACCTGATGCGCGTACCTGTGAAGTTGTAGC
>SKMT01000303.1 GCA_007120915.1 Myxococcales bacterium
CCGAGTTCGGCCTCATACTTGATGTTACCCAGGACACTGCCGCCGGGTTGTTCCCATCCATCGACGTGGCAGCCGATGCAATTCTGGTCGTACTGCTTCTGGCGAACCTCCAGGGTCTCTACAGCGGAGGCGTGAGAGGTCTGCTTCCAGAAGTCGTGAGCGTCACCGTGACAGTCAGCGCATGTGTCCTGGCCGACGAAAAACGGCTCATCGTCACGAGGCGCGATGGGTTCACGATCGATCTCGTCGATGAAGTCGGCGAGGCGTTCGTTGTATGCGCGTCGTTTCTGCTCGATGGCGTCGTCGAGCCGGTATCCCGGCTCCATCCCGATCAGATCGTACAGAAACGCCGGGCTGTCATCGGGGATTTCGACACCGTCGTCCAACAGTTGAGCTCGTTGTTGTTCCAGGTCATCGAGCCGTTCTTCGAGCCGTTCGGTCATCGAGGTTCGTCGGCCTTCGGTGCGCACTTCCAGGCGCCGAAGGTCGGTGCGCACACCATCGATCTGATTGTCCAGCGACTGGCGTTCGGCGAGCACGCCGGCGCGTCCGTCTTCGAATGGTCTCTGATGTTCGGTGCCGTAGAGTTTGAGCCGGCCCACATAGCGGCCCTGATCGTAGGCTTCCAGAAGCTGTGCGTCACCGGCGGGCTGTGCGTCTTGTTGCCGGCGTGGATCGTGGCCGACGATGACAAAATCAATTTCGTCGACTGATTCGGCGAGGGTGTGCGCCCGGATGGCGCTTCCCTGGTAGACCAGCACGGTCCCGTCGGCGTCGGTATCGCCGACGGCATCGCGGATAGCCGCTTCGTCGTCCGTGACATCGACCCCGTCGACAGCATCGTAACTATCGGGATCGCCGGCGCCGACAAACAGCAGCTTTTGGCTGTCTAGTTCTAGCTTCTTGGCTCCCTTCAGTGATTCGCCGTCCAAGTCGATGTTCGCCCCCAGCGGTGTCATCTGCGCTTTGTCCATCATCTCGGCGTAGAAGTCGACGCCCAGCGCGAGATCCCGGTTTCCGGGCACCGAAAACTCGGTGTCCATCCGCCGGTGTGCCCCCGCCAGCACTTCGGCTTTGGCCTTCTCCTGAGCCTGCAGATGCTCTGGGATTTCGTCGATTTCGAACAGCCAGTCCCCGGCGTCGATCATGACAGCTTCAGGATGAAGCTGTCGTGCATCGCGCACGAAGGCGGTGATCCGGTCGATACCGCCGAGCAGCACATCGGCGGTGCACCCGCAGGGTTCGGTATAGCCCTTCAGCCCGGAGGTGAAGTAGATCGCCGGCGCCTCCGGACCGGCGTCGGTCGGCTCGATGGGGTCGACGTCTTGCAGCTCGGGATAGAGCGAATCGTCGTCGTAGTCATCGGGCTGCTCATCCGGTTGTTCGTCCGCTTGCTGCTGGTCGGCAGGCGGATCGTCAGTGGCCGACTCATCGCGGTCGCAGGCGAGCGACGAGACGGCAAGAAGAACAACCACGACAATGATGGTGAGATGACGCATCAGTCGTCCAAAAACCGCGGAAGATTGTTGCGCTCCCAGGCAAGCGCCTCTTGGTAGCGCGGGAATTTGCGCTCCATCCTCCGGAATTCGTCGGTGTGCACCACGCGGCGCGACGAGTCATCTTGAACCGGGGGATACAGCGCGTGGAGCAACTCGTGGTAGACGATGAACTCGACGAAAAACTCGGGGACCCACCGCTGATCCAGCGCCGGGTGAACCCGGATCAGTTCCCGATCGAAATCGTAGCTGCCGAAGCGGATGGTGCGGCTTCCCTTCCCGTAGCGCCCCCAGGTGATGACCACGTCGTCGAGCTGGTCTTCATCGAGTCGTTCGCGCCACTTGTCGAGCATGGGGCCCAGGTCGTGATGTTGACCGCAGGCCTGAAGCTCGTCGGGGTCGACCTCGAAGGATATTTTGTCGCGGTGGTTGTCGACGTACTGTTGCAGATACTGGCGGGCGTCGTCGACGTCATCGCCTCCGGCGGCGAGGGTGACCAGCGCGTCGATGGTCTCTTCGCCGCAGCCGACGAACATGTGGTGCAGCCGCAGCCGATGGCGCCCCTGTTTTCGGCGGGCGCTGACCATACGGCGCAGATTGTCGGTGATCACCAGGTCCACCCCATCGAGGCGCGCCGCCAGATCAGCATGGAGCTGCTGGATATCGGGGACCGAAAGCCGCAGATCCGGAGGCAGCTCCGACAGGTCGAGCTGTCCCTCCGGCGCCGAGTCTACCTCATCGGCAGCCTGTCGCTCGGCCCACTTCCAGAAGTCTTGCTGTTGCTTCATTGTCCGTCACGTTTCATCACACTTAGTTGAGCCTCGTCGAATCGAGGCTCCCCCCCGTCGCCGCCGTTTCTAGCGGGGCGGCAGCCCAAACTCGCATTTCCCATTATGACGAATGATCGGCCAGCTCTTCCAGTTCTTCCAGACTTTCAAGCAACGTGGCCTTCTCTTCTTTGTATCCGGCGAGCTTGTCGCGGTCCTTTTGCACGATGTGCTCCGGGGCGTTGTTGACGAAGTCCTCATTGGCCAGCTTGGTGGTGAAATGGTCGATATCTTCGTCGACGCGGGCCAGCTCCTTCTGGATGCGGGCGCGCTCCTCTTTGATGTCGATCAGCCCGGCCAGGGGGATGCGCACCTCGGTGCCGGCGGCGACGGCGGTGGCCGCAGCGTCGAGTTGCTCAAGTTCGGCGGCGTCGACGACGCGGATGGCGTCGACTTTGGCCATGTCCTCGA
>SKMT01000219.1 GCA_007120915.1 Myxococcales bacterium
GCCGACGCCCAGAGGCTGACGTGGGCGACGGGAACCCATCGCTTCAGCCGAAGCTGGTTGTGGCGCACCGAAAGCCGTCGCACACCGACGCCGACCGCCAGAGCAGCGACGAAGGCCAGCACAGCCAGCAGCCACAGCAGCGTGTGTCCAAATGAGATTGTCGCCAGAATCAACATCGTCGTTTCACACCATCAAATGAGATTGAGCCCACGGAGTTCCCGGTTTACCCACACCGATGCGAGCGGGTGTAGATGCCAGTGGTCGTCCTCGAAGCCACCATCGATGAGACCGAGGCGTTTGAGCCGGCGCAATTTCAGCTCCAGGTCGTCGATCCGATCTGCGAGCACATGTCGCAACTGGTCGATGGTCAACCGGTGATGCAGGCTGATATTTGCCAAAATCAGCTTCTCCTCGAGCCCCAGCGGTTCGAGCAGTTCGAACCGCTTCAACTCCAGCGGTTCCACCACGATCTGCGACTGAACAACCGGGTCGATGTGCACGGAACGCAACCACTCCAGCAATGCGGCCCGGGGGTTGCCCTCACACCGGTTTGCGAGCCGTTCGAAATACACCGTTTTGGCCACCCGACGAGCATCGGGCCCAAACATCGGATAGCGAAGCCGTTGGGGCAGCGACAGATCAGGGGGGGCGAACCGCAGTTCGAAATCTCCGCTGTGGTGGCGGGACATGACCATCGCCTGCAGTTGGTCTGGGTCCATCGGCTCGATGTGAAGCCGATGCGAGAAGTACTGATCCAGCTCGATATGGGTGCGAAGAAAGTCCGCCGCAGCCTGTTGCATCGACACAATCCACAGGATGTCTTCGGAGGTCCGTTCGACCATCCCGAAGAACCGGCGAGCCGTCTGAAGCCCGTCCTCGGTGCGCAGCATCACCTGTTCGGCGCCGGTGACCACGACGATAAACGGACGGGCTGTGCGCCGCTGAATTTTGGCGGCACACTGCTCGAAATCAGTGACCCCCGTGCGATGGAGAACCGCCTCCGCGATTCGGGCACAGATCTCAGACTCATCGCGTGGGCAGTGCTGCAGTTGTACACGGGCGAGCTGCTTCTCGGTCAGTGATTCTTCCACGGCGTAGATCTTACCGGGGATGACCTGGCGCAAGAACGTGCGCTTGCCCACCCCGGGGTCACCATCGATCAGAAGCGCCGGCGACTGCCCCGAAAAGTATTGCTCGACGACCTCGATCAGGTGCTGTTCGGCCTGTGGCCGTGGTCGATACAACTCCGGGATCTCCAGCGGAAGCGCTTCGAACAGACGCCGGTAGATGGGGGGGACATCCTCGCCGAGTTGCTGTCTTGCCCCAACCAGCAACTGCCGTACCTGCTCGATGTCGCCGATCTGTTCGAGCTCAGTGACAGCGGAGCGAAGCGACTCTCCCCAGCCTTCCAACCGGCGTCGCACCCTGCGTTTGACTCCATCCAACCGCAGTGCCAACGGGTCGAGCAACGTACCAACCGGGGATTCGCTGTCGTCGGCTGCCGCGACCGCTTCGCTTCGTCGGAGCCTGCGGCGGATGACCTCCGGTTTTCGCTGTTCGATCGGCTCGATCGCATCGGCGACGATTTCGTCGATTGTGGAGTCGAGCCACTGCTGCAGTTCTTCGTGTTCCGCATCCGACGCGTCGAGGTATCCGGCGATCAGCTCATCGGCTTTCTGCAGTCCCTGGCGTGCCACCTCCAGCGGGTCGCGCTGATCTACGGGTTCGGTCTGATCTGCGACGACCGACAGGTTGTATTCGAGCACCTGTTCGACACCGGAGAGCATCTCAAGACGCTGACGCACCCGCTCGATGGCTCGTTGGTTCAACTCGGCGACCTGCAGCCCGACCTGGCGGGCCACTTCAGCGCGCATCCAGCGGCGAAGGGGCAGCTCGTAGTCGCCGGAAGGCGCACGGGTGGGCATCTCTTCGGAGGTCCCCTCCCACACCCTCACCTGGTGGGGCAGGTGTTCGATTCGTTCGTCGACCTGGCGGACCAGCTTACGGGTGGGCTCTCCGCGCTGGAGTCGGGTGATCAACTGCTTTTGGCCCCGCCGAAATTCGGCGATATCAGGGCGGATTTGTTCATGATACAGCGATTGAATCTCATCGCTGTCACGATCCTGGTCAGCCGCCGTTTCCCGGAAGAGTGTGCCCAGCTCGCCGAGCTGTTGCTTCCACTCCCTGCCCGTGGCGTCGTGCACGGATTCGCCCAACCCATTGCGAAACAGCAGTGTCCACTGTTGGAACGACGACACTTCATGATCCAGCCGAATCCAGCCGCGGTAGCCCGACACCACCGCCTCCTGGCGGCGCAGCCGGTCCAGCAGCCGCATTTCAGCACGTCGGCTGGCGTTGTAGCGAACGGCCGGTCGGTATCGGAATCGCGGCAAATAGATCGTTCCCGCAACCCCCACGGCGTCGACGAATCGCTGAAAACAACGACCGATCGCCCGGCCGAGGTGATACTGCGTCAGCATTGCCGCGCGGGAGGCGGTGGTCCGAAGTTGCTTTTGTTCGGTGCGGAAGTTCTTCTGGAACTGTTCGATAAACCGGCGTTTTCGCTTCGCCCGCACCTGATGGGGGTCGTGCCCCTGCCGTTCGGCGCGCTGCGCCTCTTGCTCCACCTGTTGGGGCGAGCGGGTAATACCGGTGAGCAACTCATCCCAGAACTCATCGATGGTGCCGAACTGGCGCCACAGTCGTCGCCAAAGCTTCTCGTAGTACCCCACCAGATCGGGCACGACGCCTTCGAACCGAAGGGGCAACGCCAACTCGACGTGGTAGCGCCACAGCTTGCCGACCGGAACGGTTCGATAGCCGCGGCCGAGCAGACGATTTCGCGCCCTCATCACCGTCTTCAGCCCCCGCATTGGGATGTTGTCGTCGTCGCCGGGCTGGTCGACCGACTCTTCACGATCGATGCGGTAGAGGCTGTCCTGTTGTTCGATGCGGCGAAGATATTCGAAGAACTGCTCGGACTGTTCATCGTCGAGGGCGACCGCTCCAATCTGCTCAATCTGCTCGATGACCGGAGCGATCTGTTCGGCGTATTGCTGCTGCAACTGTTGGCCCATCTGCACCAACTGATCCGATTCGGCGCCCTGTCGAATCTGCTCGACCAGTTCTTCGAGCCCCTGCTTTTGGGCATCGACGACCTCTTCGATCTGTTCGAGCTGTTCATGCAGTTCGTCGAACTGACGGCGCACCGGTTCGGAGAAGGTCTGCTGGGCCTGACCGACCAGTTGCTCGCGCAGATCCTGGACATGTCCCTGCAGCCAGACATCCTCGAATTTCGGCGATACAACCCGGGCGTTGAGATCGAGTTGTTCTTCTGGAACGTCGTCGACGGCCGAAACCGCCGAGGCGCCATCTGCCCCGCCCAGCAGCGCGCGGCGCGCCTTGCGCGTCTCTCCGGCGCGATCCAGCCCCAGCTTCAAGAACACCGACCCCACAATCAGGTAGACCACCACCGTGGCCACCACCACGCTCTGGACCTGCGGCCCCCAGGCGAACGACTCGGCGACAACGGCGGCGAGCACCAGCACCACTGCGGCCTGCGGGAATAAGCTGGTGCGCAGAAACTCGTAGACGTGGTTGTCTTCCACGGCGCTGGCCGACGCCCAACGCGTGCCCCAGTACAACCCCACCATCCGGGATGCCACCAGCATCACCACCAGCGGCAGGTAGGTGAGCGTGTCCATCAGGTCGATCCCGGCGGCGACCACCGCGAAGTAGACCACGAACACGGGCAGCGCGATCCGATCGAGTGCGTCGTTGAGCACTTCACCGTGGGAGGTGGCGTTTTGCACCGCAAATCCGACGATTAAAAATGTCAGAAGCGGCTGGGCGTCCAACTCGGCGACCCCAAAATAGCCGGCGATCAACACGGTGAGAACGAAAAACAGGGGCTCACGCCCGACAAACCGGAAATAGCCCGCCATCACCGCGGCGATCCCCACCCCGAGAAGCACCGACAGCCCCAGCGTCCACAGCACCTGTGGTACCGCCTCCAGCACCGCCTGCGCCGCAATCGGATCGGGGCCGACGACGGCCTGGCCGAAGGAGAGCACCACGGCGAACAGGACAAACAGGATGAACTCGGCGACGAAGACCACTCCCAGCACCGCCGTAGACAGCGGTCCCCTGCTGCGCACATCCTGCAGCACCGCCACCGTTACCGTCGGCGCCAATCCGAAGGAGAGCACGCCAAACACCAGCGCAATCGTGATCTGAATCGACGCCGGTTGCCCGGCGATGAACGCAAGTTGTTCGGGAAAGAGCTGCCCGGCCAACAACACGGCAGCCATGGTCAACGGAATGACGGTCAGTAGAAACGCCCCGGAGACAAGAAGAGGCAGCCGCAGCTTGCCCGACAACTCGGAGAGCCGAAACTTCACCCCGCCGAGCATTCCGATCAGCGAAATGATCAACACCTGCACCAGATCGAGCCGGTCGACGACCTCATCGTCGATCAGCTCCAGCGGGTAATCGATGGGAACCAGTTGGGCGAAGTGCGGCCCCATCAAAATACCGACGGCGATCCAGCCCAGAATCGCCGGCAACCCCGCGGTGCGCACCGCCTCGCCGCTGACATAGGCGATCAAAATCATCACCCCCAGCCCCACCAGCCAGGGCTCGGCGAGCCACTGAAGCCCCACCGTCTCCGTGATAACCCCGCCGAAGATCACGAAGAACACCAGCACCACCAGGGCGGCAACGTTACGCATCGTCGCCCCCCTTCCAGCCGTACCACCCACCTGCGGCGGAACTCGACGAGCCGACCTCCGCGATGTCGATGAGCCAGCCGCGGGCCAGAATGTAGGAGAGCACCTCCTCGGCGATCAGAATCAGCACAAATGCCGCCACGAACATCGCCGTCATCTCCAGCACCGCAAATCCGAGCGCAAAGTCGACGATCATCGCCGCCGTCAGTGCCCCGGGGGCAAGCAGTGCCCGGTGAAGTCCCGGTTCGGGACGCAGCCCGGAAAGCCGCGGCCGGTACAGCACCACACCCAGATATCGTCCCACAAACCGGACCACCAGATACACCAGCACCGCCATGTACACCCAGGGTTCGAGCCCCACCGTCCACAGCGTTCCCGCCACGAACAACAGCAGCACATACAGCGGGCCCGCCGCCTCATCGATCATCTTCTTGACGCGAAGCGCCTCGGAGCTGGCGTTGATCATCACCACTCCGACGACGAAATTGACGAACACAATCGACAGTGTCGTCACGTACGCCAGCGTGCTGGCCGTGAAGGTCACCCCCAGTGCGATGGTGACCAGGCGATCGTCGTCGGGGCGCACATGCATCAACACTCCGCCGATCAACCCCAGGGAAGCGCCGGCGAGCAGATGAGCTACCAGCCAGATGGCGGGATCGGCGGCGGTGCCGAACCACGACGGACCGGGGTTGTAGACCGAAAACGCGACGCCGAACACGACGACAGCGATGCCAGTGCTCAACCAGGCGATCTTCGATGCCTGCTCGGTGACGTCGCGGTCCAACTGAAGATAGTCGGCGATGGCACGCACGGGCCGGCCGTCGGCGACCAACCCCAGCGCGCCGAGCACCAGAAGCGCCGGCATCCACTCCCCCGCCGCCACCGGCACCGACCACTGCATGGTCACCAGCAGCGGAACCCCCACCACCATGGCCACGGTGGCCACCGACACCGACAGCGCCAGCTTGACGGTCGGCCCCTTCTGATCGACCAGCCGCGCGCCGCTGAAGCTCAACCCCGCTGCCAGAGCGACGCCTCCGACAACCAGCGCGACCAGCGGTTCGAAGGTCTCGATGGTCGCATCGGAGATCCATCCGGTGGCCGGAACGGCGATGATACCCGCCAGAACATAGGGGGCTCCGGTGACGAATCCGTAGCGGCGCGTCAGCCAGTTCAACAACAGATAGGCCAGCAGATAGGCCACTGCCACCGTGCCGAGTACCGCCAGCAGATGACCGTACTCCTCGATCGGTTGGTTCAGTTCGCCGGCCACCGCCACGGCGGGCAAAGCGACCACCGCCAGCGTGGCCATCAGCCAGGCCCCACCATGTAGGATCGGACGTTTCATGCCGGTTTCATCATCATTACTACAACCAGAGTTGACCACCGTTTCCCGACCTCCCACTGCGTATCACCGCTGGCGGTGAATACCAACTTTATTGTTGCACCGCGCCGATCTGCGGGCCATGATGCCGGCGATGTACTAAGCCGTCCCCCGCGTTTTTTACGCTGTTTGTATGGACACTCTGGAACCATTTCTCGAAATCCCCATCGAGCACCCGTCGCTGATCTTTGCGGTGGTCATGGTGCTGTTGTTGATCGCACCTCTGACGGCCAGGAAGCTTCGACTGCCGGGGATTGTGGGGCTTTTGATCGCCGGGGCGATTGCCGGGCCAAACGCCCTGGGGCTGTTCGAGCGCGATGCCACCTTCCAGTTGTTGGGTCAGGTGGGGCTGGTGTACATCATGTTTCTGGCCGGGCTCGAGATCGATATCAACCGGTTCATCAAGTACAAAAATCACAGCATCGGGTTTGGGGCGGTGACCTTTCTGATCCCCCAGACGCTGGGGACCATCGCCGCAATCTACATTCTGGACATGGACTTCCTGGTCGCCGTGTTGCTGGCCAGCATGTTCGCCTCTCACACCCTGATTGGCTACCCGGCGATCAGCAAACTTGGCCTGTCGAAGAACACGGCGGTAACCAGCGCCGTGGGGGGAACCATTATCACCGACACCGCCGCGCTGTTGGTGCTGGCGATTGTGCTGGGGGCGACCGCCGAAGGAGGGCTGGACGCGGCGTTCTGGATCACCCTGGTGGTAGGGCTGACGGTGTACATCCTGCTGGTGTTCTTCACGATTCCCAAGATCGGGCGTTGGTTTTTCCGCAAGGTCTCCAGCGAGGGGGTTCTCGAATACGTCTTCGTGCTCTCTGTGGTCTTTCTGGCCGCCGTGCTCAGCGAGGTGGCCGGGGTCAAAGACATCATCGGCGCCTTTCTTGCCGGGCTGGCACTGAACCGGCTGATCCCGGAGTCGTCGACGCTGATGAACCGCATCGAATTTGTGGGCAATGCGCTGTTCATCCCCTTCTTTCTGGTGTCCGTGGGGATGCTGGTGGACGTGCAGGTGTTGCTCGAAGGGGTGGACGCTCTCCTGGTTGCGGCGGTGATGGTCGTCAGCGTGATCCTCGGGAAGTTTCTGGCGGCGAAGGCCGGACAGAAGGTGCTGGGCCAGAGCTCCGATGAGGCGATGGTAGTCTTCGGGCTGACCGTCGCCCAGGCCGCGGCGACCCTGGCGGTGGTGCTGGTGGCCTTCGACGAGGGACTGTTCGACGAGGCGGTGCTCAACGGGGCAATCGTAATGATCGCGGTGACCTGCTTTATCTCGCCGATGGTCATCGAGCGGTGGGGCAAGAAGATGGCCGTTGCGCAACAAGAGGGCGACGGCGGTGAGCCCACGGAAGCCCCGCAGCGTTTTCTGGTGCCCATGGCCTACAAGAAGACCTCGGAGAACCTGCTCGATATGACGTTTGCGCTTCGCGATCACCACTCCGAGGAGCCGGTGTTTCCCCTCACCGTGGTTCCCCACGAGGGAGACACCACCGCCCAGATCGCCGATGCCGAGGAGATGCTCTCCGAAGCGGTGGTCCACGGGTCGGCCGCCGAAGTACCGGTGGTTCCGCTGACGCGCGTCGATCACAACCCGGCAAGCGGGATCACCCGCGCGGCCATCGAGCGGCGCATCTCCGACATCGTCGTCGGCTGGAAGGGCCCGGGGGAGACGAAACGCGGGGTGTTCGGAAGAGTGACCGACCAGATGCTCGAGGAGACCGAACAGCAGACGATGATCTGCAGCCTCACCCAGCCCATCGCCACCTTCAAGCGGGTGGTCGTGGTGTTCCCGCCGCGCATCGAATACCACCAGGGCTACTCCCGGGCGATCCGAGACATCAAGCACATGGCAAATGAATTGGGCGCGCTGTTCACCGGGCTGTGCCTCAAAGATGAGATGAGCAAGATCCGCGACCGCGTCGACACCATCGAACCGGAGTTGGCAACCTCCTTCGTCGGTTTCGGATCCATGGAGGACCTGGTGCAGACGCTGAAGCGGCGGGTCGAAGAAAATGATCTCATCCTCTGTCTGACCGCCCGCAAAGGCACGGTGGCCTGGACACCTCAGCTCGAACAGATGCCGGGGCGAATGGCGGAGTTGTCCGACTACTCGGTGGCATTCCTCTATCTGACGGATCTTCAACTGGAGCAGATGGACCGGGCTCCGACAAAAACCACCGCCAGCTATCTGAGCCCCCGGCGCATTCTCCCCCGTCTTCAGGCCGACTCGGAGACCGAAGCGGTACAGACGCTGCTCGAAACACATTTCCAGACCGACGATCCGCAACTGCAGCAGTTGGTGGAGGAACTGGTCAGCGAACGCCGCGGAATGGCCAGAGAGTTAACCAACGAGACGCTTCTTCTCAACGCCCGTTCGGAGGCGATCAGCCGCACCCGTGTGTTCTTTGGGACCTTCCCCGCCGGCGTGGAGGCAGGGCGCGATGATGAGACGATTCACGCCATCTTTATCGTGCTCAGCCCCATGGACACCCCCCTTCAGAAACACCTGGATCTTTTCTCGGAGGTCGGCAACATCGTCACTCGCATCGGCGACATCGATGCCCTGGGTGCGATTGACGACAAGGTTCGGCTCCTCGAAGAGATCCGGCGGCTCGCCGCCGACAAGTCCGCCAGCTTCCCCGCTCGCCGCGAGGTCGCTGACCTGCGCTCGCTGCAGGATATCGATGGTAGCACCTGGTAGTCTGGCGAGGCCGAGTGGTGATGGCCAGAAAGCAGTTCAATGATCGCAGCAATTGGATGAAATGGTCACCTCGTTACTACAGCGATTGATGGAACGAGTCGCCCGTCGTTTCCCGCGGCTGGCCATTTTGATGGCCACGTTGAAGTCGGCGCGCAGACAACTGTTCTGGGTGCTGGTGTCGGTGGTGCTGTGGGTGGTGATCATGGCGTTTCCCACCCCGGAAGCACTGGGGATGGAGGGGCAGTTGGCGGTGGCGCTGGTGGCAGCGGCGTGCGTGCTGTTTGCCACGGAGGCGATTCCACTGCCGGCGATCGGGTTGTTGATCCCGGTGTACCAGGTCATCGTCGGCAGACAGGAGACCGAACAGGTTACCAACTGGATGATGAGCAATGCCCTTCTGTTCTTGATGGGCACGCTGATGTTGGTGGCGGCGCTGACGGCACGGGGGCTGGACAAGAATATCGCGCTGTTCATCCTCACCCGGGTCGGCTCCAACGTCTACGCCGTGGTCTTCGGGGTAATCGCCGGTTCGGCACTTCTGGCGGGGTTTATGTCCGATGCAGCAGCGGCGCTGATGTTGGCGCCGGTGCTGGGGATGATCAGCATTATCCGCGACTCCTACGAGGGGAGTACGGAAAACCTGACGAAACTGCTGGTGTTCTCCGTTGGGTTCGGGGCCATCGTCGGCAGCCCCTACACCCCCGCCGGCGGTGCGCGAAACGTGATTATGCTCGACTACATGTCGACTCTCGGGGGGGTGGACGTGTCGTTTTTTCAGTGGACGCTGTACATGCTGCCGTTCACCCTGGTGATGGTGGGGGTGCTGACGTTTCTTCTCCCCAGGATTTTCCCCCCTGAGATCAAAGATCTGTCCACCGCCGTGCAGGCGCTTCGTTTGGAGGTCGAAGAGCGACCCTTCGGAATTGACCAGATCGTAGTGCTGTTGGTGTTTGGGATCACCGTGGTGTTGTGGCTGTCCGTCGGCGATCTGTTTGGGATCGGCATCATCGCCATCGGCGCTGCAGCAGTACTTCTGGTATTTGGAGCCGTAGAGTGGCGACACTACCAGCGTGACGTGGACTGGGGTGTGTTGATCATCTACATCGGGGCGATCTCGCTGGGTGGATACACCGCTCAGACCGGCGCGGCTTCCTGGGTCGCTGACTCCTTCCTGGGGCTGACCGCCGCGCTGGGGCTGGAAGATGGAAATCCACTGGTGATGCTGGTGTCGGTGCTGGTCACGGGGATGACCTCTTCGATGTCCGCCGGAGCCACCACCAGTGTGCTGGGCCCCATCGTCATCGAGATCGGTGCGCAGACCGGCATCCCCGTGGTGATTATGGGGCTGGCCACAGCACTGGCTTCGTCGTTCGGTTTCATGCTGATTGTCTCCACTCCGGGCAACGCCATCATCTATGCCTCCGGCTATCTGTCGGCCACCGACTTCATTAAAGCCGGGTTCTGGGCGATGCTTTGTGCGTTCGCGGTCTTCTTTCTGATACTGTTCTTCTACTGGCCCCTTCTGGTGTAACCTCAACGAAACTGGAAACGCGCAACCCTATCCACACCCGTACAAAGGTGAACAACGATGCGCATCCTGATCTGTTCTGACGGCAGCAAGTGGGCTCAAAA
>SKMT01000310.1 GCA_007120915.1 Myxococcales bacterium
AAACCGCACCGTCAGCGAAGCATTGGCGCCGTCTTCGGTCATCGGAATCAATCCTTCCGATTCATCATCGATGGGCGTGGGCAACTCATCGATGTCTTCGCCGTCGCCGTCGGTCCAGCCGTCGTCCGGATTCCAGGCGGCAATAACTTCGGAGGCATTTCCCCGCGTTTCGATTTCGACGCCGCTGGCATCTTCATGCGCCTGGTTATCGTGATTGTCCTCCGGATCTTCGCCGCACCCGATGGCGAACAACATCATCACCACTGCAGCGGCCGCAACGATCGCGGCGGTGATCCGGGGCAGATCATTCAGCGAATTTCGATTCCATTGCATCGCATACTCCTCATTCGGTTCGGTTGGCGTACTTAGAAATCAGCCCGATAGGTGAGCTGAATATTGCGTCCCGGCTGGGGCGCAACCTGGTTGAGTTGTGAACTGTGATCTCTCCAGACGCTGTCGGCGACGTTTTCGGCGCGCAGCATCAGGGTGTGGTCCAACATCTCTGTGGGATGGCGATAGCCGACCATTGCGTGAGCCAGCGCATAACCCGGAGTCGGCCGTTGAACTTCTTCGGTCTCATCGCCGATCTGGATGGGGCGGGGCACGCGGTTCTGGGCAGCACCCAGATCGGCGCCGAGGGAACCGAAGAAGCGTTCGGTGTCGTATTGAAGCTCCAACTGCCCCGAAAGTGGTGGAATGAAGGGGAGCGGATCATCATCGGCGATGCGGGTGGCCCGGGTGTACGAAGCGGTGGCGTCGACAAACCAGTTGTCCACCACCTCCCACTGCACCCGGCTCTCCGCACCCATGAACATCGCGTCTTCTCCACGAGCTTCGAACACCGGCGTTGTGCGCGGAGGGACGCCCTCGCGAAACACCCGTACCGTCTCCCCGGTGGGTGCGTAATAGATGAAGCCGTCGATGTAGTTGAAAAAGCCCGTCAACTCGACGCTGAGCGAATCACCGGCGGAGCGGATGAACAGATCGGCGCCGTAGCCGATTTCGGTGTCGAGATCGGGGTCACCGATGTCGTAGGAGAAGTCGGCGAGATGGGGCCCATCGGAGTACAACTCCTCGATGGTGGGATGTCGAAACGACCGCGCCAGATTTGTGCCCACCGTCCAGTCTTCGGCGAAGGCGTACATCGCCGATACCGACGCCGACAGCGCCTGGAAGGTGCGCGCCCGGGGCTGTTTTTCGATGGTCCGCTCCTCGGTGCGGGTGCGCAACGTGGAGTGGTCCAGGGTGTCGACGTGCCTGAAGTCGTAACGAGCGCCGACTTGAACGCGCACCGGATCGAGCCCGAACTGTTCGAAGGCGAACAACCCGGCGTCTCGTTCGAACCCACTTCGAGTTCCCGGCGCCGCCCCTCCCGCTTCCAGATCGCGTGTATGCACCGCCAGCCCGGCCGCACCCTCCAGTGTCCACTGGTCATCGTCTTCGTCACCCACAGGTTCGTGACGTGCGATCAGTCGCGAGTCGGTGGTCCACTGGTCAAAGCTGGCGCCGAGGATATCCTCGTCGTCGATGGTCCCCTCGATTTCATCGTGCGAAAAACGGGTGACGCTGGAGCGTAGCTCCAGATCATCGACGATCCCCGGCGCCTCGCTGGTTCGCGCCAGAAGCCGTCCGCTACTTCGGGTCGCCTCCGAGTGCACTCCGCCGGGATGGCCCCCGGGGATCAACTCTCCGTCAAAATCTCCCGGGATGCCGTAGACGTTGTCGTAGTGGCGCGCCGCCGCACCGACCACCCCCCAGTCGGGGGTCCAGCTCAATCCGGCTGCCCCGCCGAACACGCGCATGTCCGTGCCTTCGATCGGTCCCTCCGGGGTGCGATCATCGCCGGATAACCGCCCCGATGCCTCCCCGTAGAAGTTCAGGTCTCCATCTTTCAGCGGTCCGCGCACCATCGCCGCTGCACCGCCGCCCATGTTCACCGATTGGAACTGGCCGGCGCCCATTCCCCGCACCTCGTCGAGGTTTTGCTCGGGTACATCCTGGCGGACCACATTGACCGCTCCTCCCAGCGCATTGGAGCCATACAAAAGCCCCGACGGCCCGCGCACCACCTCCATTCGGGCCGCCGACAACGGCTCCACCATCACGCCGTGATCTGAGGCCGTCCAGTAGATATCTCCCGTGCGGTGGCCATCCTCCAGCATCAGCACCCGGTTGCCCGGCAACCCCCGCATCGTCGGTCGCGATGCGCCGGGGCCGTTGTATTCAGCGTGAAACCCGGGCACCCGCCCCAGCGTCGCCGGAACACTGCTGTCGAGATTGCGCTGTAATTCATCCCCCTCCATCAGCGTTGTCGGCTGATAGACATCATCCAGCGCCAACTCCCTGCCCGTCGTGGTGACCACCACCGGGCCCAGGTCTACCGCTGCTGATTCATCTGATTCATCATCGCCGTTGTCGTCGTCCTCGGCGTCAGCATCTTGCGGATCGACCTTGATGGGCGAATCCGACTCGGCGACCACCTCCAGTGGCGCCAGAAGCGCCACTGCGGTCAGGCCGATGAACAACCCCCATCGCCGACGCGGTGTCCGGTATGATTTGATTATCGAGGTCACGGAAATCAATCACTCCAAATAATGGCCAGGGCGCGTCAACACAGGCTCACAACAACGCGACCGCTCTCATTCATCAGCGGAACCATAGCGCCGAAAGAATGCAAATGCAACTCATTTGCAATTGGTCTGTATGGTTTTCGGCACCACCGGG
>SKMT01000351.1 GCA_007120915.1 Myxococcales bacterium
CTGACGCCGGGCGGATCAAGGCCATCAAGCTGTTGAGCGTTGCCGGTGCCTATTGGAAAGGCGATGCCTCGGGACGCCAGCTGCAGCGGCTCTACGGTACCGCCTTCTTCGATAAGAAAGATTTGGAGGAGTACCTGCAGCTGCTCGAAGAGGCGAAGCGCCGCGACCACCGCAAGCTGGGCAAGCAGTTGAAGTTCTTCCATTTCCACGAGCACTCCCCGGGCAACGTCTTCTGGAAACCCCGTGGGTGGACCGCCTATCGGGAGTTGGAAAACTACTTTCGGGAAATCGAGAAGGAGCACGGCTACGAAGAGATTCGAAACCCCTCGTTCTACCACGAGAACCTCTTCGATCAGTCCGGGCATCTCGAACACTACGGCGACGACATGTTCACCATGGACGTGCACGGCGAGAAATACTGCCTGAAGCCGATGAACTGCCCGGACACCATGCTGTACTTCGGAAGCGAGAAGCGCTCCTACCGGGAGCTGCCGCTTCGCGTGGCCGAATTCGGTCAGCTAAGCCGCAACGAACGCCCCGGAGCGCTGGGCGGGGCCACCCGGGTGCGCCAGTTCGTACAGGATGACGCGCACATCTTCTGTGCCCAGGAACACCTGTTCGACGAGATCAAGCTCTTCATGGAGATGGTCGACCGCACCTACGGGATGTTCGAAATGGACTACGAAGTGGAGCTGTCGACGCGCCCTGACGACTTTCTGGGCGACATCGAGATGTGGGACGAAGCTGAAGATGCGCTCAAGCGCGCGCTCGAACAGGCGGACAAGCCCTTTCGCATCGACGAGGGCGACGGCGCGTTTTACGGGCCCAAAATTGACTTCAACGTCCTCGACTGTCTGGGGCGCGACTGGCAGTGCGCCACCGTGCAGCTCGACTTCCAGCTTCCGCGGCGCTTCGATCTGACCTACACCGCCGCCGACAACGAAGAGAAGACCCCCATCGTCATCCACCGCGCCATCGCCGGCAGCCTGGAGCGATTCTTCGCGATCCTGGTGGAGCACTTCGCCGGGGCGCTGCCGACCTGGATGGCCCCCGTGCAGGCGCTGGTCATCCCCATCAGCGACGAACACCACGACTACGCCTACGGTGTCGCCAGCACCCTCGAGCGCGCCGGCGTCCGCGTGAAAGTGGACCACCGCAACGAGAAGATGGGCTACAAAATTCGGGAAGCCGAGAAGATGAAGACCCCCTACATGCTGGTGGTCGGCGGTCGCGAAGAAGAAGCGGGCACCGTCAACGTGCGCACCTACGCCGACGGCCGGCGCGGCGCGATGGACGTGAAGGAAGTGCGCGACGAGATCGCCGACAAGATCGAGAACCGCACCCTCGACACCGAGGCGATGTCCACGGAGCTGACCGAGCCCGACGAAGCCGGTGAAGTCGGCAAGCAGATGGAAGAGCGGGGATACTAGGCGCTTGGCTCTGGGCGCTTGGCGCTGGGTGTTGGGCGCTGGGTGTTGGGTGCTGGGCGCTGGGCGCTGGGTGCTGGGTGCTGGGTGCTGGGTGCTGGGTGTTGGGTGCTGGGCGCTGGGTGCTGGGTGCTGGGTGTTGGGCGCTTGATGACCCGTGGAGGTTCAACCCTCGACCGGTAGCCCCGGGCTAGCCGCCGTTCAGGCTGCCCGGGATTCGGAGGTTCGAGCAACCACGGGAATGTCGAAACCCACTGAACCTTGACGCCTCACTTGCCGTCTCCTTGAATGGCTCCCGGTCGGCTTGCCGAGGAAACCAACGGACGTAAACGAGAGTGACGACGTGAGAAAAGCACTGATTGTAATCGCCGCCGTGTTCATCGGTGTGACGGGGTTCGCCTGTGACGAAGAGGTTCCCGAGCCGGAGGCCGAACAGGTCGAGGAGCCTCAGCAGGACGACGAGCCCGAGGCCGTGCAGCAAGACCAGCCCGATCAGCCCGACGAGGCGGACCAAGAGGAGAGCGCCGAAGAGCTGGGTGGTGACTTCGAGTATCCGGGCTTCGATCTGGACGAACTCGACGACGGGCAGCGCGAGCAGCTCGCCGCGCTGGCGTCCGTGGAATTGTGCCCCTGCGAAGATGCGGAGGAGAGTCTGCACGACTGCATGCAGCACGACGATCGGTGTGAGGAGGCCGACGAAGAGATGGCGTCGCTGGTAGAGGTGGTCACCGACGACGATGACGAGCGAGATGCCTTTGAGCGGCGCGCCGAACAACGAGCCGATGACGGCCAGCAGCACGACTTCGATCTGGACGGGCCCTACAAGGGCAATCCCGACGCCGAGGTGATCATCGTCGAATTCGCTGATTTTCAGTGTCCGCACTGCCGGGTCGCCGCCGAGGGAATCGACCAGGTGTACGAACGATTCGGCGACGACGTCGGAATTTTCTTCAAGACCTATCCCGTGGGCGGCCAACTTGCCGAGCAGGCTGCCCGCGCAGCGCTGGCGGCGCACGAGCAGGGGCGGTTCTGGGAGATGCACCAGTTGCTGTTCGACAATCAGCGCCAGCTCGACGCCACCCAGATCGAACAGTTCGCCCAGCAACTGGGCTTGAACGCTGAACGATTCCGCCAGGATATGGAGAGCCAGGAGATCAACGCTCACATCGTGTCGGACCAGCGCGAGGGAGCGGATGCAGGTGTGACCGGCACGCCGGCGATCTTCATCAACGGCGAGCGCTACACCGGCCACTACAGCGGCGAGGCGATGGGGGCGAAGGTCGCCTCGTTGCTCGA
>SKMT01000600.1 GCA_007120915.1 Myxococcales bacterium
TAGATGTGGTGGCAGCCACGGACGAGTTGGCGGATCGGCTCATCGATTACGTCGCTTCCGAGCGGATTGCCGTCGAGGACGTGATATCGGCCGGCGATGACGGCTTTGAGAACGCCTACCGGGTGATCATTCGCCGGCTTCGGAGGGTGACGGGTCACGATTTCGTAAATTACAAACGGTCGACGATGCTGCGCCGCATCGATCGGCGAGTGCGTATCCTGAAGCTCGACGGTCTGGGGGAGTACAGTGAGTTTTTGAAGGAAAATCCCGATGAGGTTCGCCAGTTGTTCGACGAGCTTCTGATCACGGTCACCGAGTTTTTCCGCGACCGGGAAGCATTCGATGCGCTCCAACAGAAGGTCATCGGCAAATTGTATGACGACAAAGCGGAGGATGAGTCTCTGCGGGTGTGGGTGCCGGCGTGTTCAAGTGGTGAAGAGGTCTATTCGATCGGAATGCTTCTGTGGGAGGAGGCACAGCGGCGCGACATCTATCCGACGTTCAAGATGTTTGCCACCGATCTGGACGAACGGGCCATCGAGTTGGCGCGGCGGGGAGTGTACTCGGAGCCGGCGTGCGCCGGGCTTAGCAAGGAGCGGCTGGAGACGTTTTTTACCCCCGAGGCGGGGGGCTATCGAGTGACCAATGAGTTGCGGGATCGGGTGTTGTTTGCGACTCACGATATTCTCAAAGATCCGCCGTTCGCCCGCCAGGATCTGGTCAGTTGTCGCAATCTGCTGATTTATCTGGACAAAGAGGCGCAGACGCAGGTGTTCAAGGTTCTGCACTACGCGTTGCGCGATGGAGGAAGGCTCTTTCTGGGGGCGTCGGAGTTTATCGGAGAAGCCCGGCAGCTGTTCGAGCCTGTGGACAAGAAACATCGCATCTATCGGCCCATTGCCACGGACCGTCACGTGTTGCCGCTGTCGGACATGGTCGCCGCCGATCAGCGGCGTCGCTATCAGCAGGGCATCTCTCAAGACCAGCAACCCGACGGTTCCCGAGCCGGTCGGCTAGAACAGCGACACCATCGGCTTCTCAACGAGGAGTACGCCCCGCCGAGTATCCTGGTCAATCGCAACTACGAGATGGTGCATGTGGCCGGGAATGCTCGAAACTTCCTTCGCATCCCCCCGGGGGCGCCGACGGTGGACGTGCTGGAGGTGGCCCCCTCGCAGTTGCGTCTGGAGCTTCGCAGCGCGCTGATCGATGTATTCGAGCGAAAAACCCATGTGACCACCGGCGACATCTTGTTCGACCAGAATGGGGAGCCGAGCTGTGTGCGTCTGGTGGTCAAACCGGTGGAACTGCCGGCTCTTCACGGTGATACCCTGGCCCAGGTGATCTTCGAGCCCGTCGACGAGTCGGTGGATCTCGAAGAACTGGACCGTACCGATGTCGACGAGTCAACCCGAAAAGTCGTGGAGCAGTTGGAAGCGGAGAACACCCGGCTGAGCAATGAACTGCGCGCGACGATCGAGCGCTATGAGACGACCACCGAGGAGTTGAAAACCTCCAATGAAGAGCTGTTGACGATCAACGAGGAGTTGCAGTCGACGACCGAAGAGCTGGAAACGAGCAAAGAAGAGCTGGAGTCGACGAACGAAGAGCTGACCACCGTCAATGAGGAACTGTCGCACAAAATCGCGGAGTTGGACGACGTCAACAGCGATCTGAAGAATCTGTTGTCGTCCACCAACATCGGTACCATCTTTCTGGACCGGTCGCTGGCGATCAGACGATTTACGAAGCCGGTACAGGATTATTTCAACGTACTGGACACCGATATCGGGCGGCCCATCCGCCATGTGACGCATCAACTGGACTACGAGCATCTGGTCGAGGACATCCAGCAGGTCATCGACGAGTTGAAGCCCGTCGAGCGGGAAGTGTGCGCCGAGGACGGGGCCTGGTACATCGTTCGCGTTCATCCGTATCGAACGCTGGATGATCGAATTGCCGGAGCGGTGGTGACGTTTTTCGACATCACCGAGCGCAAGAGAGCACAGGAGGAGGTCGCACAGCGGGAATTGTTGTTTCGCACCGTGTTTCAGCGGGCGAGCGACGGGATATTTTTGTTTCATCTCGACGAGTCGGGCAACCCCTCCGATTTTACCCGGGTCAATGACAGTGTATGCCGGCGGCTGGGCTATTCGCGCCGGGAACTCAAACAGATGAATCTGCGCGATATCGTCGATGGAGCTTCGGTGGATCTGGACGCCTACTTGATGAGACTGCGCGACGAACAAGAAGCGGTCGACGAAGTTCAGTTGCGCAAACACTCCGGCGAGCGGGTCGACGACGAAATCAGTTCTCGGCTGGTAGAAATCGAGGGGGAACACACGGTCATTACGGTAAGCCGCGACATCGCGGGCCACAAAGAGTACGAAGAGATGCTGTTGTCGGCCAAAGAAGAGTCGGAGCGGCTCGCCGAGCTGCGGGCGTCGTTTCTGGCGAACATGAGCCACGAAATTCGCACACCGCTGACCAGTATCGTCGGTGTTTCGCAACTGCTGGGGCGAAAAGATCTGTCAGGGCGTGAACGCCAGATGGTGGAGTTGATTCAGACCAGTGGGCGACGATTGCAGCAGACGCTCGATTCGGTACTCGACATCTCGCGTCTGGAAGCAGGCGAGATGACCCCGGAATACCAATGCTACGACGTGGTTTCACAGGTACGCGATGATATCGAGATGCTTCGGACTATAGCCGAAGACAAAGA
>SKMT01000638.1 GCA_007120915.1 Myxococcales bacterium
AACACCGAACACCGAACACCGAACACCGAACCCCCACCCATTGAATCCCTGTTCTACTTTCGATATACCGGAACTGTTACAATCACGAGCAATCCCTACCGGTTTACTATGAAATCGTACATCCCTGTCATCGCTATCACCGCTGTGTTCCTCGGAACTGCGCTCTACGCACCGGCTGCCGCGGCCAGCCCCTGGACGCTGGACCGGGGCGAATACTTCCTGCAGTTGGGCCAGTCCTACTACAACGCCTCGGAGTATCGCGACGCCGGTGGCGGCATCCGCGACGACGCCAGCTACTCCAACCTGACCTCCTACGCATACGGCGAGGTCGGCCTGTTCGACGACGTCCACCTGCAGTTTTACGCCCCCTTCGTGGCCGCCTGGTCCGAACATGAAGCCGGCTCGTTCCAACACCACAGCTTCGGCGACACACTGTTGTCGGTGCAGGCATCTCCTGTCGACTTGCAGTTGCCCACATCAATTCGGCTCGAGACAAAGCTGCCGCTTTACGCCGCCCCCGACGAACCGGGTGCTCCCATCGCCGGCGACCACCAGATCGACGTGTCGGGCTGGTTGTCTGTTGGAGGTGGCCTGCATCACTGGGAGATTCCGATGTACTTCTATCTCGACGCCGGCTACGTACACCGCACCCGGGCGAATTTCGACGCCCAACGCCCCGGGGGCGACTATTCGGATGCTTTTTCAGCGCGTCTGGAGGCGGGCTACACCGTCGCCGAGTTGGTGGACCTGTCCATCGGGACCTCGGCGTTTCTCCCCTACTCCTTTAATGAGGCCCGCGATGAAGCCTACGTCACCGTCGGCCCCGGGGTGTTTGTGCCGCTGACCGAGCGGATAGCCGTGGACGCCGACGCCTACTTCACCCCCTACTCTCGCAACGCCGGGGCGGGCTGGGCGATAAGCGCCGGAATTTCGCTGATGAATCCCGTCGATTAGCCCGCGATTATCGGCGCAAAAATTCGACGGCATCCTCCAGTACACGGTCGGTGCCGTTTTCCAACTCCTCGGAGCCGTTTTCCAGATATTGGTGAGGGGGAATTCCCACCCGTTCGAAGGAACGGCCCTCCGGGCAGCGTGCATCCTGCACGGATACAGTGTGCATCCAGCCGTTGGACAACTGGCGAGGCAAAAACATCGCCAACCCCCCGCCGGTGTGGGTTCCCATGTGCACCACATGGTCGTACTGGCGCAACGCCAGCGTCAGCCACTCCGCCGCGCTGAAGGTTCGGCGATTCGTCAGCACCACCACCGGGTTGTCGTAGCTGACGGTGTCGTTTGGTTCCGCCTGCCATTCAACGGGGTCGGTAAAGTCGTCGTGATCGGGGCCGTTGCGGCTTCGGGTGACCATGAACGTGCGCTGTTCGGTGGCAAACAACCCGGCGAGAAACCGGGCGTTGAACGCCCGTCCCCCGCTGTTGTTGCGAAGGTCCACCACCATCGCCTCCGTCTCTTCGAGCTGCTCCATCGCCTCTTCGACCTGCTCAATCCAGCCTCGCACCCGATCGCCCACGCCCTGCCCGCCGCTGAGCGTGGCCAGGCGCAGATAGCCGATGTTCCCGTCGATCACCCCGTAGAAAAACTCCCCGTTTGTCGGCTCCGCCCATTCGTCGACGTACTGGTCACGCACCACGGCGGCGTCAAAGTCCCGCCGACTGCTGCGAAGCTCACTGTTCGACAGGCTGCGCTGACCGTCACCCACCAGATAGACATGCCCGTCTTCCAGCTCGGCAATCATGTCCGACAGAACCTCGAATAACGCTTCGTCCTCCGTGTCGGGCCCCACCCGCGGGCGGTGCTCGTCGTACACGGCATCCCAGTCCACCCCCTTCAGCTCGAAGTGCGCGTAATACCGGTCATAAGCTTCCCAGAACTGATCGAAGATCTCCTCCGGATCGCCCTCCGGGTTCGGCCCCACCACCCCGGGACCACATGCTGCCACCGCCAGGATGATCACCGCTGCCAGGATTCTGTTCATCCGCCCCCCGTCACTAAAAGTGCAGTGTCGCTCCCACCAGTACCTGCTGGCGAAACGCCCTGGTCGTCAGGTCATCTCGATACGACAGATAGCCCACCCGATATTCGCCGTTGAGCGACCATCGAGAATTCAGTTGCCAGCCCAGTGCCCCTTCAGCCTGCATCATCTGCAACCGGTTCACTGTCGCCCAGCCCCCGTAGGTCAACACCCTCAACGGCTGGTCGACCAACCCGATCCGTTCGTCTCCGCGCATCGAATGACTGGGCCGAAGCATCCTCGCCCCAAGCGACACACTGGCGGCGACCGACCATCTCCAGTTGTCGAACTGCCGCTTAATCCCGCCGCGTAGATCGGCGGAGACGACAGCATCCCAGGTCTCCACCCCACCGATCTGGGCGGGGTGGTAGGCATAGCTGCGAACGAACGTCCAGTGACCCAGCCCCACCCCAACCGATATCTGATGCTGGGCCAGGGATGCCACCGGCCACTGGATCCAACCCGACAGATCCCCGAAGACCGCCCGGGCTGTCGGATCCTCGGTGTCACCGCCGGTCCCGGTCGGGCTCGCCGACAGATGGGGGGCGTTAAACCCCGAGACCATCGCGTCGATCCGGCCCCCGGCAGACCATCCCTGCCGGCGCAGGTCCGCGCGCAGCATCAGCGGAACTCCCCACCCGTGGTACACCAGCGGCGACCCCATCTCATCGTAGCTTGCCAG
>SKMT01000349.1 GCA_007120915.1 Myxococcales bacterium
GTGCCTCGTGGGGAGGGAAGCCGTGCTGCGGTGAGTAACTCTTCTGGTTTGCGGGGTGCCCCTCCGCCTCACATCCGTTCGGCACCTCCCCACTCGTGCCTCGTGGGGAGGGAAGCCGTGCAGTAAAGCACCGAGGATGGTTTGCGTCGGATATTCCGAACGGTGGATGGCAGCACGGCTTCCCTCCCCAGATTCGCTGGGGAGGTGCCTGAGCCGGAAGGCGAAGGCGGAGGGGCCCACCGCAAACCAGAAGATTTCCATCGCCCGTCCAACCAACTATCATCCCCCCGATGACTGCCCTAGCCACCATATTCCTCCTCGCCACCACGCTCTTCGGCGAGCCCGCCGACGACCCCGACCCCGACGATCCCCCGTCGCATACCGCCGGCTACACCCTGCAGGACGACTGGGACCAGATGTGGACGCGGATCTATCACCGAAGCGGCCGGCCCGACTCCGACGGGCCGATGCTGCAGCGGTTCGAAGACGGGCTGTACCCGCGCTACCACTTCGACATCGCCGTGCCCGACTTCCCGATGGCCACCGAGCAGCGCTGGGCACAGCAGCGCCATGGCGTGCGCATGTGGATCCAGAGCCTCAACGAGTTTGAGCTGGCCAACCGGCTGCAGGCGCGCACCGAGATACCGGCCTGGGAAAACGGGCATATCGGGCTGATGTACGACCGCCGGCAGGACCGAACCACGGACCGCCATCAGCTTCGCTTCGACTTCGCCCACCGCGATTTGTTCGTCGACGGACTCGACGCCACGCTGAGGTTCCACCCCGGCTGGGAGAAAAATGACGTCGACGTCAAAGCCCTTCTTCGCTACCGGCGCGACGGGTGGGGTTCGGCGGGGCTGAAGGTCGGGACGCTGGACACCTTCATCAACGCCTCCTACGGGCTGGTCGAAGCGCGGGGGCAACAACTCGAAGAGCATGTGCGCCACGAGACCATCCCCTGGACGGTGGGCGCCGACGTGCAGACCGCGTCATTTCGGGGGCTTCGCGCTGAATTGTATGGCGGAGCAGTAGTTCCTCAGACGCGGCGCCACCGGTTTCCCGACGACGAACAGCGTGACCATCTTCGCCACCGAAGCGCGCTGTTGGGAGCCTGTCTGCTGGAGTGGAATCTGCAGCAGTCGGGACTACTCGAAGGGGTCGACAGGCCGATGATCGTGGGGATGACCAGCCAGAGTATCTCCGCGACGATGGAGTGGGAGCATCTCGAAGACTCCACCAGAGACCGGCAAATCGAGGAGCGGACCAACCATCACGAAATCTATGTCATCGGATCGGTGACCGACGCGTTGTTGCTCGAGTTTGCCCTCGCCCGGACCAACCGGCCCGAACGCCGCACCGGCGAGGGGGTCAACGACGAATGGGACGGCGCCGAACGGCGCGACCGCGAAGCCTTCCGCAGGTTTCGGCTGCTCTATCAGTTCACCGATGTGGTCGGCGCCGATCTTCAATTCTTGCAGATGACCCGCGACACCTCCGGGCCCCCGCAATTACGGTTCGATCTGGACGGGGAGTACAACCGCGTGGTCACCCGACTGATGCTGCAACTCGGCGACGATCTGTGGACGACCTTCGGCACCGGCTGGACCTGGGATGCGAACACGGCGGTGTACGACGGCAGTGGAATGACGCTAATCTGGTCTCCCGGCAATTGAGACAGCGATCGGCCTGGCGATGGGCCTGAAGGACCCACGATGTGCAGACTCTACGGCATCCGCTCCACGCACTACACCAAAATTCACTGTGAACTGCTCAGCGTACAAAACTCGCTGATCGGCCAGGCCGAAGAGGACAGCCGCGGCTATCCCAACCCCCACGGCTGGGGCATCGGGATGTACCGCGACGGCAAGACGATCTGCCGCCGCCAGGAAGACCCGGCCCACAAGAGCGAAAAATACCGCGAAACCTCGATGGACACCCACGCCGAAACGGCCATCGCCCACATACGCCGCGCCACCGTCGGCGAGCCCAGGCTCGAAAACACCCACCCCTTCTGCACGGACAACTCCTTTCTGGCCCACAACGGCCACGTCGACCACTTCGAGGTCGTCGGCGAAGATATCCGCGAATTTCTGCCCGAACAGCGCTGCGACGCCATCGAGGGCAGCACCGACTCCGAGCACTTCTTCCAGCTCGTGCTGCACGAATACGAGGACCGCGGCGCCGACACGATGCACCAGGCGCTGCAGCGGGCCACAAAACGGCTGCGCCAATGGGTGCGCGCTGCGCCCGGAGAGGGCGAAGGTGGGCTGGGGCTGAATATTTTGTGGGTGTACGACGGCCAACTCGCCGGCAGCCGCCTGGACCGAACACTCTGGATGCGCTGCCGCGACACCGACCCCATCTGCCCCATCTGCGACCAGCACCACGCCGACGTCGGCGACGAACCCTACCGATTCATCGAGTTCGCCTCCGAACGGCTGACCATGGATGACAACTGGGAGCCCGTGCCCGACTACAGCGTCTTCTGGATCGACGATGAGTTCGAGGTGCAATTCGAGCCGATGTTGGGGGTGTAGCACGCCATGCAAACCGACATCCACCCATTGCTCGCCGACGCTCGTCGGACCCATTCCAGGGGTACGCGTAGCTCTTTTGCCGCCGGGGCGCTGCTGCCGCTGAAGGCGCTGAAATTTCTGGTGCTCAACCCGCCGCTGTGGCTGTGGGCGCTGTTGCCGGCGCTGGTGA
>SKMT01000071.1 GCA_007120915.1 Myxococcales bacterium
CTATACCGGGTTTGTGCTGCGAGTCAGTGCCTCAGCGGCGCCCAGCCGTCGACGCGGGCGGTCTCGGTGATCTCCCAGGCATCGAAGGTCATCTCGTCGCCGTCGCGGCTGGGCACTTCGATCTCGTCGCATCGGCGCGCATCATCGGGGGCGGTGTCATCGTCGGCGCAGCGCTGGAAGTTGCGTCGGCCGATGCGCCCTTCGTCCAACTGCTCGACGGCGGCGTGGTACTGCTCCCAGCTCAGGTCGTCGACGAAGCGCATATTTTCGAGCACCCGCCGCATCTTGTCCTCTCTGGACGAGGGCAGATAGTCCTGTTTGATCGCCCCGCCAAATCGGATGGGACCGGGCAGGATGGAGGCGAGCATCACCATCTCCACCTCTTCAAGCTCCGTGGGATCGACATCGAAAAAATAGTGCGCGGCGGCATACACCCCCTTCACCTCGGGGCCCCATTCGGCGACGTTGAGATACAGTTGCAGAATCTCTTCTTTGGTCAGCGACTGTTCGAGCCGCCAGGTCAGAAATGCCTCCTGGACCTTGCGGGCGATGGTGCGGTCGTGGGTCAGAAACAGATTCTTGGCCACCTGCTGGGTGATGGTGGATCCGCCGCGCACCAGCCCGCCCTCTTCGATATTCTGCTCCAGCGCCATCTCCACTCCCTCCCAGTCGACGCCGTCGTGCTCAAAGAACGCGGCGTCTTCGGCGGCGAGCACCGAGGCGGTGATGTGGGCTGGTAATTCTTCCAGTTCGACCCATTGCCCCTGCACGCTGAACCGATCCGGGGAGTCGGTGTCAAACAACAACACATCGTCGCCGCCGTGCTCGCTCCAGCGGATATCTTCGATGACCTCCACGTCGTCGCCTCGAAGATCGACCTCCAGGCGCAGACTCTCGGGGTAGGCGGTGTGGCCCCTCAGCCGCAGTTGTACCCCGAACAACCCATCCAGGGTCGCCTCCCGTGCCACCCCGGTGAGCTGAGGGGGGAGCCGATCGATGAGACGGGCCACATCGATGTCGGTGGCACCGGCGTCCAGGTCGAACACCCAGGTGTTGTCGCCGGCGTCGACGACGCGCCCGCTCAGCTCGAAGGGGTGCAGATCTTCGATGGCCACCGTGCCTCCGACCACGCTGATCGCCGCGGCACTGATATCGACGGTGGTAGGTACACCGAGCTCCATCCGCTCGAAGGTCACCGGCTCGTCGGCGACCAGCGGTGCATCCACCGTCAGCTCTCCAAGCTGCAGCTTGCCGTCCAGCGACACCACCTGATGCATCAGATCGACGTCGCCGTGCACCGCTCCGTCGACGTACACCTGTTCGACCGGTGACTCTTCGACCAACGGCAGCGGCATCGCCCCTTCCCAGCGAAAGTTCTGAAACCAGGCGTTCACTTCAACAAGCGAGGTGTCCAGATGCCAGCTTCCCTGCACCTGGATTTCGCCGCCCTGCCCGTCGACCACCCGGGTGGTGTAGCCCACCCCCGGGGTGTCGCCTCGCATCGCCAGCTCCGTGTTCTCCAGCGACATCGACTCCCCGCCGATGTTCAACTGTGCCTCCCCGGCGCTCCACACCGCCGAGGAGGCATCGGCGATGAGCGTCGATTCGTCGACCTTCAGCTCGGTGTGACCATCGGGGGCGACCACCCCCAGCCCGTGAATCCGCGGGGCGAGCGACGCGATGTCACCGGTGGTGACAAATCGCTCGATCTGCTCGTGGCCCACCGACACCGCATCGAGCTGCACATCCGCCGGCAGCGCGTCGACGATCTGCTCGAATTCGTCGTCACCAACGCGGACAAACAGCGCATCGTTGTCGGCCTCAAGATGCACCGGCAGCGTGCCCACCTCTCCCCAGGCGTTCAGATCCATCGGCCACAGCGTCTGGCCATCCACGCCGAACCGAAGCTGCTCAAAACGGGCGACACCGCGGCGCTGGCCCACATCGGCGCTGAACTGCTCCACGGAGATGTCGACCTGCTCGCTGAGAAACCGCTCAACGCCGGCGGGGTCTACCGCATCAGCGACCGGCTCATCGCCAGCGTGTGCTTCGTCGGGCTCATCCGGCTCATCGGGTTCTTCCAGCTCCGGGACATCGGCGTCATCGACGGTAAGCTGCACCGCTCCCATCTCTACGCTGCTGAGCACGGGTCGGCGCTGTGAAATCGACTCGCCGATCGCCGGCACCACATCGACGCGGTCGACGCTCCATCCCAGCGCATAGCCTCCCCGTTCGATCTGAGCGTCGACCTCGTAGAGCCGAACCCCCGTAAACCCCGCCGGGCCCATCGCCCCGATCTCGAGCTGAACGTCGTTGTCGATGGCCTGCTGTGCGATCTCGGGGCCCAGCAGTTCCCCCAGCACCACCGGAGTTCGAACGGCATACCAGGCGACCACAGCGATCACACCGACCACCAGCGCTCCCACAACGGCGACCTTCACAAGCCACAGATACCAGTTGCGCCCCGAATCGCTCCCCCCGTTCTGTGCAACCTCAGCACTCATCGCGATCCTGTTATAGAGCATCCCACCCGAAACCGTCCAATTTTTGTTGGATCGGTGTCGAGGTCGAGGTCGAGGCCGGGCCCCGAGATCGAGCCCGAGGTCGAGGTCGAGCCCCGAGATCGAGCCCGAGGTCGAGGTCGAGCCCCGAGATCGAGCCCGAGGTCGAGTCCCGAGGTCGAGGTCGAGCCCCGAGATC
>SKMT01000674.1 GCA_007120915.1 Myxococcales bacterium
ACCTCCGGGATGTTCGCCCCCCGCACCCGGTCGTTCCTCGATTTCATCAACGATATCGACGCCATCGCCGAAGACCCCGGCGTCTCCGGGGTGGTCTTCGAGGTGAGCAATCACGGGCTTGGTCACGCACAGATCTGGGAGTTCTACAAGGCCCTCGACCGGCTTCGCGACGCCGGCAAAGAGAGCGTCGCCGTCGTCGCCGCCGAAGCGCCCACCACGGCGGTGCTCTACGCCGCCAGTGCGGCCGACGAGGTCTGGATGCGCCCCTCCGCCCCCTATGCTCCCACGGGCATCAACGTGGAGCTGACCTCCTGGGCGGAGCTGATCGACGGGCTCGGCATTGAGGCGGAGTTCGTGCGCATCGGCGAGTACAAATCCGCCCCCGAATCTTTCGTGCTCCCCGAGCCCAGCGAGCCGGCGCTCGAACAGACCACGGTGTACCTGGACCAGCTCTACGACACGCTCATCGAGCGGATCGCCACCCGCCGCGGCGTCGACGAACAAGAACTTCGCGACGTCATCGACAACACGCCGCTGTATCCGCACGAAGCGCTCGAGATGGACCTGGTCGACGCCCTTCTGTACGGCGAGGAGTTGGACGACAAACTGCGTCGGCGCGCCGACTCGCCCATCGGCGTTGAGCGAGGTTATCGACGCCACGAGATCGCCGACCAACGCTGGGGTGGCCGCCCGGAGGTCGCCGTAGTCTACGTCGACGGCATGATGGTCGCCGGGGAATCCGGTCAGTCGCCCTTCGGCGGCGACATGATCACCGGCGCCGAGACATTCAACCGAACGCTGCGCCAGCTTCGCCAAGATCCGAACGTCAAGGCCGTGGTCGTACGCATCGACAGCCCTGGCGGAAGCGCCATCGGCGCCGACCTGATCTACCGCGAGCTGCGCCACCTGGCCCAGGAGAAGCCCGTGGTCGCCTCGATGGGCAACGTCGCCGCCAGCGGGGGATACTTTGCCGCCGCAGGCGCCGACGAAATCGTAGCCACTCCGGTGTCGCTAACCGGATCCATCGGGGTGTACGCCGGAAAGTTCAACTTCCAGTCGCTCGCCGATCGCATCGGGGTAAGCTCCCATCAGTTGCAGCGAGGTGACCGCGCCGGCGCGCTGTCGGCCTGGCGGCCCTGGACCGACGACGAGCGCGAGGGCATCGAGGAATCGGTGGAGTACTTCTACCAGTTGTTCATCCAACAGGCCGCGCGCACCCGACCGCTGACCACGGACGAACTCGATGAAGTGGCCCGCGGGCGGGTGTGGACCGGCCAGGACGCGCGCGAGCAGGAGCTGGTGGACACCGAAGGCGGTATCAGCGACGCGCTTCGCCGCGCAGAACAGTTGGCCGGGCTCCAGGAGGGGCAGGCCATCTATACCGACCGCACCGGTGACGCCGGCACGATGTTCAGCCCCGGAATGGCCACCCGAGTCGCCGAACTGACCTCCTGGGTCGAAAGCCGGTTTGGCGCCGACGAGGTCGCACGCCCCGACGGGCAATTGCCCGCCAGCATCAAAGAGCTGGAGTCCGCCCTTCTGTGGCCGTTGTATTTCGAGTCTGACGAGGCGGTCTTTCTGCCGTCGGTGCACATTCAGCAGTACTGAGGTGACCAGACAGCCCCCACCTCACTGAAGTAACCAAGCAAGGACAGGAGTACGAATGCTCAATCTCGCAGAACCGACCCGACCGGGCTGGTACGATTTCATCGAAGATCATCTGGACCTGATCCTCATCGATCACGCTCATCTGGAGAAGCGCGCCGCCTCCACGGCGCTGAGCATGGTGTTTCGCTACACCGGACGTGAAGGTGTGCCCCGCCAACTGGGCGAAGTGGTCCAGGAGGAGATGGAGCACTTCACCCGAATGCTCGACATCCTCGAAGAGCGCGACGTCGAGCTGCGGCGGCTCGAACCGGCGCCCTACGCTAAGGAATTGGTCGCCGCGATCCGCCCCGAGGAACCCCACAAATTTCTGGACAAGCTGCTGGTGGCCGGGCTGATCGAAGCCCGAAGCTGCGAGCGATTCTCCATCCTCGGCGAACACGTCGACGACGACGGCCTCGCCGCGTTTTACCGGGAGTTGTTTGAAGCGGAGGCGAACCACTACACGCTGTACACCGGGCTGGCCCGACGGCATTTCCCACAACAAGAAGTAGAGAACCGGCTCGATGAGCTCGCCCACATTGAGGTCGAGGCACTCAAAGCCGGTTGTGAAATCCCCCGTCTTCATTCCTGGTAGCTACGAGTTCAGTCCGACTCGCGGATGTCTTCGATGTCATCGAGCGCCGCTTCGAAGTCGTACTCTTCTCCGTCGCGGAACATCATGTCGATCTGGGAGGCGAACACCGTGTAGGAGTGGTCCAGAAAGGACGACTCGATCTCGTAGTACGGAGGCCGCTCGTTCTCGATGGTGATCTCACCGGTCAGGACGTGGCCGTTGACCAGCACGATCTGGTCCAGCGAGTCGATGCCGCTGGGCTGGTCGCCGCGCTTCCAGTCCACATCCTCGACGTCACCGGCGGGAACAGTGCGAATCTCACCGAACCGCTCCACCGTGTAGAACTCAGGGTTAATCGCCCGGATGGTTCCTTCAACGGTGTCACCGTCGCTGAGCGTGATCACATCTCCCGGGGGAGGCTCACAGGTCGGGCAGACCTGGGTGACGTCGCTCCAGGGTTCGAAGCTGAAGTCCTG
>SKMT01000631.1 GCA_007120915.1 Myxococcales bacterium
CCGACCATGGAAATTGTAGTCACAATCACCTACGCCCTGTTGATGGCGGCTCTGGTATTCACCTTCGCCCGCCTGGTGATGGGTCCGACGCTGGCCGACCGGGTGGTCGCCCTGGAGCTGATCGCGGCGATCGTCGTCGGGTTGATCGGCACCTACTCGGTGCATCATCACAGCCCGGCGTTTCTGGACGTAGCCATCGTGATGGCTCTGATGGCGTTTCTGGCGGCCATCGGCTTTTCCCGGTACATGGAGAAGGGAGGGCTGCGCAATGCATAACGTGCTGGTGATGGACGCGACATTTGCAGACTTCGTGGAAGTGGGCTGGGGATATGTCACCGGGGATCTTCTCGCAGATATTGCGATCTTCGTGCTGGCGGCGCTGATGCTGGTGGGAGCGGGGCTGATGCTTCTGGCGTCGGTGGGCCTGATGCGGCTTCCCGATCTGCCGACCCGGATGCACGCGTCGACGAAGGCCGGTTCGCTGGGAGCGGCGATGATCATGCTGGGGGTGGCGGTGGCAATCCCGGAGGCCAACGTCTGGGCTCGCGCGCTGGCGGTGATTGCATTTTTGCTGCTGACCGCACCGGTGGCGGCCCACGTTATCGGGCGCGCCGGCTATTTTACGGGCGTTCCGCTGTGGGAGGGCACGGTCAAAGACGACCTGGCGGACCGCTACGACTACGAGTTGCATACTCTTGAGAGTGGATGGCTGGCGGACCGCAAGATTCGCGGGTGGCATCCGGAAGCAGAAGAAGAGCAGCAACCGTACGACCCGATGGTCGACGACGACCCGCCCGAGGAGTCGATGGTACCGCATCCGGTGGAGGTGGCCGCCGAGGAATCGCAGCAGGAGGTCGACTCCGAGCCGGAAAAGACCGAACAGGGCGACTACGCCGGTGAATCGGCCGATAAGTCGGAGTCAACCTCCGACGAGATTGCCGCGGCGGAGGCCGAAGAGGCTCGGGAGGTTGAAGAGGGTTCTGCGGGCGATGAGGAGTCTTCGGAGGATGCAGAGTCGTCGGAGGATGAAGAGTCTTCGGAGGACGAGGAGTCTTCGGAGGGTGAAGGGGAAGAAGGGGTGGAAGGGGAAGAAAAAAAAAGTGAGCACGAGGTAGTGTGAGTCTTCTGGTCTGCGAGGGGCACCTCGCACACCAGAAGCTTACTCCAGAAACAGATATCCCGACTCAATCCGCGCCTCGCGCCCGGTGCGAAGCCAGCCGTCATCGTCGACGACCATCGGGCCGTCGCCGGCCCAGTAGTCGTCAAACACTGTGTCTCCGCGGATGCACAACTGACCGACGTCGCCGGTCTTGGTGTCCAACAGCTTGGTGGCAATGCCCTCGATGGGCCGTCCGCAGGAGTCTTCGCGGGTCGCTTCCGGATGTTCAACATGGGTGATGCCCGTTTCGGGCATGCCGAAATGGCCTCGCAGCGCGATGTTGGCACCCTCCAGGATTGGATACAGCCCCACCGGGCAGCGCCCCTCGAAAAGATGAAGTGCTTCGAGCCGACCGCCAAAATCGGCGCGGATCGGGTCGTACAGAAACTTGCGGGCTGCCTTCTCGCCGAGCTTGCCCAGCGCCCGTGAGATCGCCGGGGCGTTGGACTCGTCGCTGTCGGCGAGTTTTTTGAGGATATCCGGCGCTGATTCGAGCCGTTGTTTCCACTCCCGGGCCAGTTCGCGCAGATAGTCACGCTCGCAGATCAGAATGGTCGGCTGCAGCTCGTCGAGTTGGTTGTGCAGCGCAATATCAGTGTCGGGCACGGCGACGGATTGGCCGTCGAACAGGGTGGCCATGGTCAGCAGAAAGCTGGAGGGTTGCCCGAAGCTCATCGCCGAAGCGATGGCGACTTCGCCTTCCTGTTCCGTGTTCGAAATGCCGAGCTGCTGGGCGATGCGCTGAAGCTGAAGCTGAACTTTGTCGCCCGAAAACAGAGCGCCCTCGGCGTGTTCGTCCGGTTGGCCGTCGAACAAAATCAGCGCCGGAGCGCTGCGGTCGAGTGAGACAATTCTCTCTGCGAGTTTGCGGGTGTGGCCGCGGCGCACGAACTCGCGGCCCTGTTTTTCCATCTTCCCCAGCAAGTGGGTGTCGTCACCGCTTTCATCGCCGTCGAACAGCACCCACTGCAGGTGAGGTGGCAACTGGCCCCCGGGGCCGCGAAGCCAGCTTCGAGCGGCGTCATCAGCCACTGCAATCCAGTCGCAGCCGGCCCGGCCCAGACAGTGCAGCACCGTCGAACGATCCAGCTCGTCGTTCAGCGGTACCAGACAACCGCCGACCAGCCAGGTCGCCCAGGCCATATCGAGCCAGTCTCGCCCGTTGGGAGCGACGAAACCAAGCCGGGTCCCCGGCTCAAAGCCGGTGTCCAGAAGGGCCATTGCCAGATTCTGGATGCGGCGGGTCCACTCCCAGAAGCTGATCGTGTGGCGCTGACCGTCGTCGGCGGTGTACAGCGCCGGGGCGTTCTTGAAATCCTGAAACCGGGTCCAGAAGGTTTTTGGGAAGGAGGTCATAGCGGCGCCTTCGGCGCTGGGTTCTGGGCGCTGGGCTCTGGGTTCTAGGCTCTGGGCTCTAGGCGCTGGGTGTTAGGCTCTCGGTTCTGGGCGCTGGCTGCTGGACGCTGGGTTCTAGGTATGGGTAAACCAATTGATTCCAAGAGGCCAGCCCCGACCACCGACTCCGGGTTATTAAAC
>SKMT01000043.1 GCA_007120915.1 Myxococcales bacterium
CGTCGGTGCTCGTCGAGCTGCCGGTGATAGTCCTCATCGACGACGAACGCTTCAACCACCGCTCGCATCAACTCCGCGTCGAGCCCACCCGCCGCCCCTTCGACGCTGCGAACCTCCACCGACGCGGGGTCATCAGCATCTACCGGGTCGACGACCACTCGCGCAACACTTCGACGCTGCTGAAGGTCATGGACCTCCACCACCATCGCCGTAGCCGCGAATTCGTCGGCATCGTCGGGCACGTACTCCACGAAGGCCACCGTCCGGGGTGGCTCGCCGGGTTGTACGGCCAGTTGTGCGACCCTGGTCTCTTCTCGGGCAACGTCGGGCAGAAAGGTATCAAGCCGCTGCATTACTCACTCCAACACTTCTTTGACCATCCGCTCTTCGATCCGCCATTCGTCCTTCTGGCTTAGCATCTCTACACTGCCGAGCAAGACTTCGATGAGTATCAATTTGAGCCGACATGCATACCCGCGGCTGTGGCGGGCAAGTCGAAAGGCCGCCGAGTCGGTCACCTTGATGTCCAGCCGCCGGGCACAACAGTGGGCGAGGGTCACCAGCTCTTCGGTGTTGTAGTCGCGCACCTGGAGGGGATTCCAGCGCTCGTCGGCGTCGTTGAATTCGTGGGGGCGGGCCGTACCCACCAGACTGAACGCCGGTGTGCTGATCTGAATGTCGCTGTCGCCGGTCTCCGACGAACCGACCGACACCGCTGCACCCTTTGCTGCCTCCACCAGCCCGGCCCGAAGTTCAGCACCCATCACATCGAGTTGGTCGACCACCACGGCATCGCCGCGATCGACTTGCTGCAACATCATCTCCAGGGCGGGCGCCGAATCCAACTGATGGCCCTGCCACAGATGAACCCGGCCCTGCTGTTCGCCCGCGATCTCATGGGCCAACGCCGACGCAATATCGACCTTGCCCACATACCGGTCCCCCAGAAGAACCACCGGAGGAAACCGCTGATGCTGCTCGCGTACCTGGCGCACCAGCCGCTTCAGCCGCTGTGTCAATCGTTGCTGGCCGACCAGGTCGTCCAGGGACCTTGGGCGCAGCTTTTGCAGATACTGCTCGGTCACATATGAAATAGAAGTCATATTTTTCCTCTACACTCCCACCGAACCAACCTGGCTCCCCGACAACCAGACAGGATCGGGATTCAACGTTCAGTACGGTCTCAACGGACCATCGGGCCAATCTCCGCCCGACCATGACACAACGATAGTTCGCCGCTGTGACGCGACGCTGCACAGTTACTGACGATACCATGCAAAATTTATGCAATGTCGCCCCCACGACCTCCGTGCTTATGCCACCGCCATCTATTAGGGGCGTCTCCGGCTGAACTACGCCTCCGACTATCTAAGATTTCTGGGGAGTTTCAATTGCCCCTTCGTGGCACACGACCCCACGACCCAAGACCCACGACCCAAGGCCCAAGACGCAAGACCCAAGACGCACGCCCTGTCCACCTACTGCACCCGGTCTCGCATCTCCGGATGGCCCCGCTGGCCAGCACAGTGGGCGCTGCAGTAGATCTCTTCGCCCGCTTCCATTCCGTGGCCCAGCACGATGGTCCCGCAGTTGTCACATCGCGGGGCCAGCGCCTTGATGGCACACTCAAAACTGTCGAATACGTGTTGTTGACCACGATACTCGATCTTCATCGGCTTGTCGTAGTCGTTTCCGCAGACCTCACAGCGCATGGTACCTCCCGGATGAAAGCGAGTTGATTTGATGAACCGTCGCCGGGGGATGTCTCCCCCACCACCTCAAAGTTCGACGCAACCGACGGGGCACCAAACCCCGCCGACTAAATAGCTGTTCCCAATTGCACTGCACTCGGTCACGCCGGGCTGGACGGTGAGGGCAAGGCGCGATGACGACGGTATAGCAGCGCTATCCGGAGGAGTCGCAACATCGCCCTCGCCGGTCAGAACAAGTGAGAAGTGTAGTGCAATTGGGAACAGCTATTTACCCATCCTGGCCAACCCCGGCGAGCAATTCGCTGATCTCTTCGATATCCGGGGGCTTCGCCAGGTGGCGATCAAACCCTGCCCGCCGAGCCTTCTCGATGACATCCTCGCTGGTATAACCACTCAATGCGATCAGGTACGGGTCGCCCGCCGCCGGGCAATCCCGAATTGTTCGCGCCACCTGATAGCCGTCGATGTCCGGCAGACCGATGTCGCAGATGACCACGTCAAATGGTTGCTCTTCTGCCTTGCTGACCCCCGACTCCCCGTCATGGACTGCTTCTACCCGATGGCCCTCCAACTGTAACACCCGGCGCAGACTGTCGGCGATATCGCGATTGTCCTCCACCAACAAGATCCGCAGTGAGTCGACTGCGGTGCTCCGTTCGCTCTTTTCGGGCGACAGGTCAGCCTGTTCTGCTCGCTGTGCCGGCAGTCGGATCACAAACTCCGTGCCCTCTCCCGGCCCTTCGCTTCGCACCTGCACCTGGCCGCCGTGCATCTCCACCAACCCTTTCACCAGCGCCAACCCCAGCCCCAATCCACCACTGGCGTCGCCGACAACCTCATCGGCCTGAGCAAAGGGCTCAAACAGCGTCTGGAGCATCTTCGAATCCATCCCGATCCCGTCATCGACAACCCGCACCACGACCTGATCGGAGTCCGCATCAAGCCCCACCGACACCTCCACACGGCCCCCTTTGTCGGTAA
>SKMT01000588.1 GCA_007120915.1 Myxococcales bacterium
CAGCACCAGCACCGACAGCAGCATGCTCAACGGCACCGCCGACGCCACGAACAAGGCATTTCTGACCCCGCCCATGAACAAGAACAGCACCAGAAACACCAGGATCATCCCCGTGAGAAGCGTATTCTCCAGGTCGTGGACAATCGCCTCGATCGACTCCGACATGTCGTTGATGATCGTGATCTCGACGTCCCCGCCGGCGCGCTGCTCATACTCAGCGATGATCTCTTTGGCCTCCTCGGCGACGTCGATGATGTTGTCACCGGCGCGCTTGACCACTGCTATGGAGATATTGGGCCGGGCAACCGGAACCGGCTCCCCCGCTTCGTCTTCCTCCCAGGTGGTCAGACGGCTGTAGGTTTCGCGCTCGGCGAAGGTGTCCTCCACATCGGCGACGTCGCGAAGGTGCACCGGCTCGCCCTCCGGGCTGGCGACGACGATGTGCTTCATCGGCTCGACGTGATCGAATTCCCCGGCGGTGCGCAAGATGTAGGTCATCGACCCGATGTCCATCGATCCGCCGGGCACGTTGACATTTTCGGTATCGATGGCGTCGATGACCTGATTGGGCGACACGTCGTGATGGCGCAGCTTCTCAGGGTGAAGCTGCACCTCGATCTCGCGGTCGATTCCCCCGGCGATGCTCGCCTCCAGCACCCCCGCCAGAGACTCAATGTCCTCTTCCATATCCTCGGCGAGGTTCTGCAGACGCAGCGGATCCATCTCCCCGGAGATATTCGCCACCAGAATCGGCCAATCTGCGGCGTTGATCTCGTTGATCGTCGTATCTTCGGCGTCCGTCGGCAGGTCCGGCTCCACCCGGTCGACATCGTCTCGCACCCGCTGGAGCGCATCCTCGATGTCGACGTCCGGATCGAACTCCAGGGTGATCAGCGATACCCCTTCGGCCGATGTGGAGGTCATCTCCTCCAGATCTCTGAGCCCCTGGAACTCCCGCTCCATCGGCTTGGTCACCAGGGTTTCAATATCCGCCGGAGAGACCCCGAAATAGGGAGTCGACACGATGACCACTGGAATCGCCACATCCGGCGCCGCCTCCCGGGGCATCTGCTGGTAGGCGAACATCCCCCCGATCAGAATGGCGATGATCAGCACATACACCGTCACCGCATGGTTGATGGAAAACCGCGTCAGTTTCACTGCCGGTCCTCCTTATCGTCACCCTGGCGGTGCTCTTCGACCACCTCCACCTTCGCGTCGGCGATCAACCCCCGGTGCCCGCGCAGAACCAGTCGTTCTCCCGGCTCAAGCCCCGAAAACACCACCACGTCATTGCGGGTTCCCGGCCCGGTGGTGATGGACCGGACTTCGGCGCGGCCCGTCTCCTCGTCACCGTCGACCACCATCACTTCTCGTCCGTCAAACCCCTCCAGAATCGAGTCCCGGGGGATCAGAAGCACATCGTCGTAATGGTCGCGCTGAAAGTGGGTGCGAGCACGCATCCCGGGGCGGATGGCCTGGTCTTCGTTGTCGACGTGCACCTCCACGGTGTAGGTGCGGGTCGACGCCGACGGCCTGAGCGCCACCCGTCGAATCTCGCCGGTATATGTCTCGTCCAGCGCCGGGATGTCCACCTCCAGCTCTGTGGTGTCGTCGGTGTCGACATACCGAATCTCCGACTCCGGGACCTGGGCGTAGACCACGACGGTGTCAAACTGAACGATCTCGATAAGCGGCACGCCCGCGGAGGCGAACTCCCCGGCGTCGACCATCCGCATCGCCACCCGGCCATCGACCGGCGAGCGAACCCGGTGGCGCCCGATCGACACGTCGGACTGGCGCAGATCACGCTCGGCACGCTCAAGATCGGTGCGGGCGTTGTCGACCTGCTGCTGTGTGGCAAGCCCCTCCTCGTTGAGCCGTTCGAGCCGCTCCAGTTCCCTCTTGGCCGCGTCCACCTGCGTCTTGAGCACCTCCCGGCCCGCCTCGTCGGTCTCGGTGTCGATGCGAAACAGCAGATCTCCGCGGTTGACCTCATCGCCCTCTTCGACATTCACGTCGAGCACATCACCGGGAAATTCACTGGCCACCTCCACCGACTCCTCCGGCTCGGCAGTTCCCAGCACCTCGAAGGTGTCCGTAAAGTCAGTGGGCTCCACCACCAGCGTCTCCACCGGATCGGGGTCGACTTCGCGGTCCTCCGGCTTCCCGCTGCTTGGATCGCAGCCGAGCAGTACCATTGCGCCAACCACCGCCAGCAACACCGGCACCATCAACACCTGTTTCATCGTCCCTCCTGGGGGCTTGCTCCAGCGGCGTGCAGAAAAAACCGCATCATCTCATCGAGGGCCTCTTCCGATAGATAATCGTGAAGCGATTGACGCGACTCGACATAACTGCGGTCGTGGGCAAACAGACTCAACGCCCCGATCAGATGATTATCGATCAGCCCCAGATACCGCTCGGTGAGAAACTCCGCATCAAACCCCTCGGGCGGATTCAGCGTCCCGTCGGCAATGGCATCACAGATCGATGCTTCGATGCGATCGCGTGCCTGCCCGTGAGCCTCGGGAACGTCGAAGGTGGGACAACTTTCGGCGGGACCGAACATCGCCGCATAGATAAACTGCAAGATCTCCGGGCTCTGCCGACACCCCTCAAAATACGCCGTTCCCACCTCTCGAAGCTGTACCCTCACGTCATCATGCTCATCCATGATGTCGTC
>SKMT01000170.1 GCA_007120915.1 Myxococcales bacterium
CATCGTCGGGCGATTCTTCGACGGCGGTCTGGAAGTGGGGAAGCGCAGCGTCTGCGTTGCCACGGTCGAGCGCCTGGCGCCCGGCGGCGATCGGATCGGCGGGGGCGGGGTCGGTTTCGGCGGCGGCTTCGGCGCCTGCAGAGGCGTCGCCGACAGCCTCGACGATGGCGTCGGCGCCGAGTCCGACGGCCTCGCCGGTGTACATCCGGTCCAGCTCGCGCTGGGCGCCGGTTACCGCTTCATCGAGATCGTCGTTGAGTTGGGCGAGGGCGGCGTCGAAGGGATCTTCCGTCGGTTCGACGCCCGGGTCATCGTCGGGCTGTTGGACCTGGTCGACCAGATCAGTGGCGAAGCGCTCCACCTCTTCGTGCTGCCAGACACCGAGCCCGGCGACGACAATCAAAAGCACAACTACCAGCGGCCACCGTCGCCGCTTTTTCGACTGCAAAGTGCTCGCTTCGGACTCTTCGAGCCCTTCCAACTCGCCCAGTGTCCATTCGGCGGATTTATCACCGGACGACGCGCCGTCGCCGCCCGAAGGACTGTCGCCCGACTCAAACCGCCCCTCATCGAGTTGGACCTCCGGTCGAGAGGGCTCGGGTGTGGACTGCTCTGGCCTCGACGGGGCCGGTGTTGGCTGCTTTGGCCTCGACGGGGCAGGTGTTGGCTGCTTTGGCCTCGACGGGGCAGGCGTTGACTGTTTTGAGCGCGACGGGGCGGGTGTGGGCTGCTTTGGCCTGGACGGGGCAGGCGTTGATTGTTTTGAGCGCGACGGGGCAGGTGTGGGCTGCTTTGGCCTGGAAGGGGTAGGCTGGTTCTGGGTGCCACCCGGGCGCCCCGGTTGCGTTCCTCTTCCTGGTCGCTTTTTCGGGGTGCTGTCGTCGGCTCGGTCCGGCTTCGCATCGCCATCGGAGTCCAACGGAACAGAGTCACCTTTCAGTGATCCCTCCGGAGTCTTCGAAACTTTGGGGTGGCGATCCGATGACTCCGAGATGTGGGCGATCGATTCGACGACCTGAAACACCGGTGCGAACTCTCCGATGTCCCCCAGACGTCTCCAGGACTTTTCGGTACGAGAAATTTCGTCGTCGGCGCCGACCTTCCCGGCCATGATCCACTCATGGAGGGTGTCGAAGCCGGTGAAATAGAGAAACTCCCCGCCGTCAGCCTGCCGGATCACCCACCGTCGATTGACTTCGTTCTGAACGCCGGAGTCCGCATCGAGCCGAAACAGATGCCCACACTGGCTGCACTGCAATGTAGCAGCCCCTGATTCGACCTGGCGGTCGTCCAGTTCGTAGACCGTGTCACAGCGAGGACAAGAGACATCCATGGTCACCACCCGCGTGTGGGGGGGGCCCCCTGTATCGCTACCCGATTAAGCCGACAGTGAGGTGACAACGAGGCATCAGTCCTCATCGTCTGGACGCTCTTCGTCCTCTTGTTGCTCTGCCTCTGCCTCTGCCTCTGCCTCTTCTCGGAGCGTGCGGGCTTGCTCGCGGTATTGTTCGGCTTCCTCTTCATCACCGAGCTCGTCATGGACATCCGCTTTCAGGTCGTAGACGCGAACCAGCTCCGGGTCGATCGATTCGGCCTCGTCGAGAAGTTCGAGTGCCGCCTCGAACTCTTCATCATCGAGGTCGGTCATCGCTTCGTCGAGAAGCTCGCTGACATCAGGCTCGTCATCTTGCTGTTGGTCCAGCTCTTGCTGCTGCTCAACCGGTTCTTCCTGCTGGACGACGGGTGCCGGCTGCTGCTGTTCTTCCTCTTCCTCAAGCAGGTCGATCACCCCGAAGAGCTGCAAGGAAAGCAGCACCGCGGCAGCGGCCAGAAGCACGAACACACCCCAGAGCACGAAATTGAGCATACTGCCGTCGCGAGAGGGTGGCTCGAACTTTTCGGCGGGATCGATCAGTTCCTTGCTCGGCGGCTGTGAGTCAGCGGATCCCGGAGAGCCTGCTGGTTTCGTTCCGGCCCCGGAAGCGGTCCGAAACGGAGAATGCCCGCCGCCCCCGACAGGGGCAGCGGCCCCGGAGCCCGGCGCCGGGGGCCCTGATCCCGGGGCGGAACGGGTGCGCTGTGGTCCGCTGGCACCGACACCTCCGGGTTGGCTGCCGGCAGCAGCACTATGGCCACCTGAGGCACCGGCGCCGGAGGCTGCGCCTCCCTGGGCGGGGACGGGTCCCGTGCCCGGGATGGGAGCCTTATGGCCGCCGGACGAAATCTGAGCATTGCCCGCCGATGCCGATGCCGAGGGTCCGCTGACCTGGGGAAATTCATCGAGTGGATAGAAGCTGTCGCCGTCGTCGGCGGACAACTCATAGCCGTCGAGTTCATCGCGTCCGTCGAGCCAGTCGCGCAGGCTGTCATTGTCGGCGAACTCGTAGGTCAGCCCGAAGTTCGTCTTCAGCTTCCAGGGGCCTTCATGATCGGGGTCGGGTCCGTCTCCACCGGCATCAAGGCCGCCACCGGGCTGAGAATCACTATCGTCGGACGGGCCAGGATCGCTGCCGAACGCAGGTGAACCGCCTCCGGGTTGGAAACCGCTGTCGGACGGGCCAGGATCGCTGCCGAAGGCAGGTGAACCGCCTCCGGGTTGGGAACCGCTGTCGGACGGGCCAGGATCGCTGCCGAACGCAGGTGGACCGCCTCCGGGTTGGGAACCACTGTCGGACGGGCCAGGATC
>SKMT01000561.1 GCA_007120915.1 Myxococcales bacterium
GGATGCCGGCCGAACAGCGGGTGCAGATGTGGTTCGCCTCCGCTGTGGGCGACGACAACGGGCTGGTCTCCACGCGCACCGACGGCCGCGACGTCACCGCCGAGCTGACCCACCGTGTGCGGCGCCACAGCGACGGCAACGCCACCAGGCTGGTCGTCGACGTCAACGTCCGGCTTCGCGGCGCCATCAACAGCGACGACGACCAACCGAGGTCGCTTCGCGCCGACACAATGCTCGACAAGGTCATCTCCGATGCGAACCCGGACAACGGTCAGCTCAGCCGAACGGCCCGGCAGTTAAGTGTTCGCGCCGTCGAGAAGGCGGCAGAACAACTGGAGCTGAGAGCGCGGCTGGACCGGGGAGAAGACCGCCAGATTGTCGACTGGATCGCCGACGAGTCCGCCGACCCGTTGCGGCGAAAACAGGCGATGCAGTGGGTCGCCGACGCCACCGTGACCGTCGACAACTTCCGGGTTCAACCAAAACTGGTGGAAGCGACCGAGGACGAACACCACGGCGTCGCGATCACCGCCGGGCGCACCCTGGTGGCCATCGACGCCGACGATGCCGCCCATCTGGTGATGGACCGGGCTCAAGAGGCGAGCCGAAGCGGTGACTACGACCGGTTTTTGCGGTGGATCCCGCTGTTGGACGAGCTGGACGAACAGTGGATTTCGATCTATCTGCAAACCGTAGCCAACGCGCATGACGAACCAAGGGTGCGCCAGAAGGTGCGACACCTGATCGACGATGAATCACCGCCGGCTGCCCAATTCTGAGCCTGGTTGACTCCCCCACCGACGAGACGACGATGACCGTTCGATTCAACCGCACCGACGCCGGTGTCTGGCGCGCCGTCGTCGACCGCCCCGAGGTGCGAAACGCCATCGACTTCCAGTGTATGGCCGACCTCGAAGAGCTGGTCGATCAGGTCGAAGCCGACGACGACGCCCGTCTGCTCACGCTGCGCGGCGCCGGCGATGCCTTTATCTCCGGAGGCGACCTGACGATCTTCGCCGAGCTGGAGGATGACGACGAGATCGCGCAGATGTCGCAGCGCATGAAGCGGCTTTTGCGGCGCATCGAACGGCTCAACTGCTTTACCGTCGCCTCCATCAACGGTGCGGCCTTCGGCGGAGGCTGTGAGATGGCGCTGGCCTTCGACTTCCGCATCGCCGCCGACGGGGCACGGTTTGGGTTCGTGCAGGCCAAACTGGGGATTCCCCCCGGCTGGGGCGGGCTGACGCGGCTGGTGCGGCTGGTGGGCCGCTCCCAGGCGATGTTGTGGCTGGGCACCGCGGCGGTCATCAGCGCCGAAGAAGCACACACCGCCGGGCTGGTCGACCAGGTCGCCCCGCCCCGTAAATTCGCCGAACACACCGACGGGGTTATCCGGCGGCTCGCCGCCAACGCCCCGGAGTTGATCACCGCTCTGAAACGCGGTGCCGCCCGTGCGAAAGCCCTGCCGCTGGACGAAGCGCTGCAGGCGGAACTGGAACCGTTCTGTCGGCTCTGGGGCAGCGACCGCCACCGCCGACGGATCGCGCAATTTTTGGATGATCGATGACACAACCATTACAAAACCCACCATTTGTCGCCATCGAAGGTCTCGACGGCGCCGGAACCACTACCCAGGCCCGCCGCGTCTCCGACGCGTTAGTCGACCGGGGCCAGCCGGTATCCACAAGCTGTGAACCGTCGAACGGCCCGGTGGGGATGCTGATCCGTCAGATGCTGTCGAAGCGCATCACCGTCGTCGACGCCGACGGCGAACACCGGGAGATAGGCCGCGACACATTGGCGCTGTTGTTCGCCGCCGACAGGCTGGACCATCTTCAGGCAGAGGTCGAACCGGCGTTGAACCGCGGCCAGGTCGCGATCACCGACCGCTACTACCACTCCAGCCTGGTCTACCAGGGCACCGCCCACGCCGATGACGTCGTCGTCGACAGCTGGGTGGAGATGCTCAACGAACGGGCCCGCGCCCCGGATCTGACGGTGTTTCTCGAGGCCACCGCGGAGTTGTCGCTCCAACGGCTGCAACCCCGTGGGAGCCGCGACATCTATGAGTCAAAACAGCGGCTGGAGCTGTTTGACCAGCGCTACCGCGACGTCATGGATCTGGTCGAAAGCCGCGGCGAGCGCGTACTGCGACTCGACGCGGCCCGACCCGCTGAGGAGTTGACCGAGGCGATCGTCGAGGAGATCTGGGAGATTGGCACCTCCGGGTGAGCGGCGACTGAGCGGTCGATGTGTAAGCAAGAGGGTCTCGGGTCTTGGGTCTTGGGGCTTGGGTCTTGGGTCTCGGGTCTTGGTTCATGGGCCACAGTAGGTCAGTCGAAGCTCCCCATAAATCTTAGTTAGCCGTAGTTCAGGCGCCTCAAATAGAAGGCGGTCGTGTAGACTCGACGGTCTCGGGGGCTTGGAAACTTCGCACCTTTCACGACCCTCACGACCTTCACGCTCTACAAACCACCCGATTGATTACTCCGCCGCTGGGGCTTATCATCCGGTCCCGACCAACTGGCCTACGTTTCCGGAGGCGACGATGAAGAAAAAGCAAAAGAAGACCTGGAAGACTCCGACGATCAAAGAGCTGCCGATCACCCTCGAGATCGCCGCCTATCGCTGCGCTGAGCTCGACGAGAAGTGAGCGCAAACCACCCCACACCCAACGCCC
>SKMT01000152.1 GCA_007120915.1 Myxococcales bacterium
GGCGACGAATCCCCGCAGATGCCGCAGCTTCAGCGCTGCGGCGACGAATCCCCGCAGATGCCGCAGCTTCAGCGCTGCCGGATCGGGGTCGTCCAGATCGTGGTGGCTCTTTAGAAACTCGCAGAGCTGGTCCAGATCGTTGCCGTAGGCGCGGATCGTCTCGTCGCTGGCGCCTCGTTCGACGCGCAGATAGGTCAGAAACTGGTCGATCCGCTCTCGGAGCATGGCTCGCTCACTGGGAGGTGCCGGAAGAGGTGCGCTCGACCTTGTAGACGCCCTTGATGTTCTCGATGTCCTTCATCGCCCGTTTGAGCTGGTCGCGGTTGTGCACCAGCACCTCGAAGGTGTTGACGGCGCGGCGGTCGTCGGTGGTCACGCACTGCGCTTCGCTGATGTTGACCCCGGAGTTCGAGAAGGACTGGCTGATGTTTGCCAACAGGCCCGGTTTGTCCGTGCAGTACACCCGAACGCTGACGGGACGGCGCGCCGAATCGGGCACCTCCGTGTCGTTGGCCCAGCGCACCGGGATCTGACGTTCGCGCTCCAGGTGGCTCACACTGTTGCAGTCTCGGGTGTGCACCGACAGCCCCCGCCCGCGGGTGACAAACCCGATGATGTCGTCGCCGGGCACCGGATTGCAGCACTTGGCATAGCTGACCATCACGTCTTCGATGCCGTCGACGACCACGCCCGTGTCCTTGCGGTCGACCAGCTTGTTCCACAGCTTGCCGATAGTGCCCGGCTTGTCCTTTTTCTTGGGCTCGTCGTCTTCCTTCTTTTTCTTGGGCGGATAGATGTTGGCGACCACGTCTTCCGGCTGGGTTTTGCCGTAGCCGATCGCTCCCAGAAGTTCTTCGACGGTGCCGAATCGGCTCTTTGAGGCCGCTTTGTCCAGATCCCCCGACTTCTCCCAGGCCCGGATGTTGGTGTCGTGGTACTGCAACTGCTTGTCGAGTAGCTCGCGCCCAAGTTCGCGGGAGCGCTCCCGCTGCTCCTGGCGCACGGCCTTGCGGATTTTGGTGCGCGCCCGGCCGGTCTTCACAAAGGAGAGCCAGTCCTTGTTGGGCCGCTGGTTTTTGTGGGTCTCGATCTCGACGATGTCCCCGTTCTGGAGCTGATATTTCAGCGGCACCATCTTGCCGTTGACCTTCGCCCCCGAGCACTGGTGGCCGATCTCGGTGTGGATGGCGTAGGCGAAGTCCACGCAGGTCGCCCCGGAGGGAAAACTCAATACATCGCCCTGGGGGGTGAATACGTACACCTCGTCGTGAAACAGGTCGATCTTGACGGATTCCAGAAACTCGACGGGGTCTTCGTGGTCCTGGTGTTCTTCCATCAACTGGTGGAGCCAGGCGAACTTTTCGTCGTCCTGGTCCGGAACGGCTTTGCCCTCCTTGTACAGCCAGTGCGCCGCGATTCCTTCCTCGGCGATCTTGTGCATCTCGTGGGTGCGCACCTGAATTTCGATGCGCTCCTGGTAGGGGCCGATCACCGAGGTGTGAAGCGACTGGTAGCCGTTGGGCTTGGCGATGGCGATGTAGTCCTTGAACCGCCCCGGAATCGGCTTCCACAGATTGTGCACCAGCCCGATCGACTCGTAGCACTGGGGCCGTTCGTCGACGATGATTCGAAACGCCAGAATATCGAAGACCTGCTCGAACTCGATCTGCTGCTCGCGCATCTTGCGGTAGATGCTCCAGAAGTTCTTGGGCCGCCCGTAGATTTCGGCCAGGATGTCGTGCTCTGTTAGTAGGTCGTCGAGTATGGAGATGACCTCCCGAATGAAACTCTGGCGCTGGCGTTTCTTCGACGCCACTTTCTCGGCGATGTCGTAGTACGCCTCGGGGTACAGGTAGCGAAACGCCAGGTCTTCCAACTCCGTTTTCACCCAGTTTAGCCCCAGTCGGTGGGCCAGCGGGGCGTAGATGTCCATCGTCTCCTGGGACTTTCGCTCCTGGCCGGACTCCGACATGTACTTCAGCGTGCGCATGTTGTGCAGCCGGTCGGCCAGCTTCACCAGAATCACCCGCAGATCCCGCGACATGGCCACGATCATCTTGCGGATTGTCTCCGCCTGGGCCTCCTCTCGGGTGTTGAACCGGAATTTTGACAGTTTTGTCACGCCGTCGACCAGAAAGGCGACGTCATCGCCGAAGCGGTTGCGGATATCTTCGACGGTGGTCTCCGTATCCTCGACCACATCGTGGAGCAGCCCGGCGACCAGACTGGCCACATCGAGCCGCAGATCGGCGATGATGTCCATCACCTCCAGCGGATGGGTCATGTACGGTTCGCCGCTCTTGCGGGTCTGCCCCTCGTGCATGCGCCGCGAGAACTCGTAGGCGTCGCGCAACTGCGTGATGTTTGGGTCCGGGTGGTAGCCGCGAACCTTCTTGATGATGGAATCGAGGCGGTTTTCAAGCTGCATCGGTGTGGGAACTCCTCGGCCCGTCGGAGAATGAGACTACATCATCAAAACAGCCGAGACGCCGCAAACATTCTGTACGCCGGCCGGTGGGTCCATCGGCTACCAATCGTAACGCAGCACCGCAGGGGATGGAAGGAGCATCCCGCAGCACCGCCGGCCCGGCGGCGAAGCTCCCACGGAGCGATATCTGGAGCGCTGCCGGCCCGGCGGCGAAGCTCCCACGGAGCGATCATGGA
>SKMT01000186.1 GCA_007120915.1 Myxococcales bacterium
TCACCGATATTGCCCCGAAGATGCTCGATCAGGCTCGTGGACGGGCAGACGAGGAGGGAGTGGATGCGACCTTCGAGATCGCAGACGTGCAGAAGCTGCCCTATCCGGACGACCATTTCGACGCGGCGGTGGCGACCTTCGTGTTCTGCTCGGTTCCCGACCCGGTGCAAGGGCTTCGGGAGTTGCGAAGAGTCGTCGTGGAAGGGGGCTCAGTACTGCTGTTGGAACACGTTCTCACCGAGATTCCGGTGCTTCGGTTGTTGATGCGCATTCTCGATCCGCTGACGGTGCGGCTGTGGGGAGCTCACATCAGCCGGGAGACCGTCGACAATGTACGCCGGGCGGGGTTTTCCGAGGTCTCCGACACCGATCTGGCGCTGGACATCGTCAAGCGCATCGAAGCCCGCGGTTGATCTCGATGTCGGTTCCATAGTTACGCTGTTGGCATAGTGCCTGCAATCAATGTCCCACCGTTGCCGCGACCCACGGGGCAATCCAACCTGTTTTGAATGCCGAGGTGACGGCGCGTTGAGATTTTTGGCGAACGCGAAGCCCCCTCGTATCTGAAGGAAGTACAATGACGGATAACCACTCTCACCACGATCACGACAACCACGACGGGGACGACGGGCACGAAGGACACGACAAGCACGCCGGGCACAGCGTGGAGATGTTTCGCTCCAAATTCTGGTTGTGTCTGGTGCTGACGATTCCCGTGGTCATCTGGTCCGACCATATCCAGATGCTCCTGGGCTATACAGCGCCGGCCTTTCCGGGGTCGGAGTTGCTCGAGCCCGTGCTGGGCACGGTGATCTATCTGTACGGCGGGCTGGTCTTTCTGAAGACCGCCTGGGGGGAGCTGAAGACTCGCCAGCCCGGGATGATGACCCTGATTTCGCTGGCCATTACCGTAGCCTTCGTCTTCAGCATCGCCGTCGAACTCGGCTTTGATGCCTCCGCACTGTGGTGGGAGCTGGCCACTCTGGTCACGATCATGTTGCTCGGCCACTGGATCGAAATGCGATCAATTTCTAGTGCGCGGGGGGCTTTGCAAGAGCTGGCGAAACTGCTGCCCGACAAGGCGACACGCATCGTCGACGGTGAGACCGAGGAAGTGAGCGTCGACGAACTTGCTGAGGGCGATCTGGTGCTGGTGCGCCCGGGCGAACGGGTGCCGGTAGACGGCGTGGTTCGCGAGGGAAAGAGCAATGTAAACGAAGCGATGATTACCGGGGAGTCCGAACCGGTATCCAAAGAGAAGGGCGACGAGGTAATCGCCGGCACCATCAACGGTGAGGGCTCAATTCGCATCGATGTGATGGGAGTGGGCGACGACACGAAACTGTCGGGGATCATGCGCCTGGTCGCCGAGGCGCAGGAGTCGAAGTCGCGCTCCCAGCTTCTGGCCGACAGAGCGGCTCAGTTGCTGACCGGTGTCGCCATCAGTGTCGCTCTGATCACGTTGGTGGTCTGGCAGTTGCTCGGCAGTCCCATCGACTTCACGGTGGTCCGGGTGGTCACCGTGCTGGTTATCGCCTGCCCCCATGCGCTGGGGCTGGCGGTGCCGCTGGTCGTGGCCATCTCCACGACCATGGGGGCCGGTTCCGGGCTTCTCGTCCGGGACCGCCGGGGGTTGGAGGAGGCGCGCGATCTCAACGCCGTGATCTTCGACAAGACGGGGACGCTGACATTGGGCGAGTTTCGCGTCGTCAACATCGACACCGGCGAAGAGTTGTCAGAAGAAGAGGTACTGCGCATCGCCGCGGCCATCGAGGCCGAGTCGGAGCACCCCATCGCCCAGGGCATCGTCAAAAGCGCCGACGAGCGCGAACTCGACTATCCCGGCGCCGAGGACTTTCAGAATATTACGGGCAAAGGGGTGGTCGCCGCCGTTGAGGGCAAAGAGTACCAGATGGGTGGCCCGGCGATGCTGGAAGGCGCCGATGTGCCCGAAAATCTGCGCGCCGCCGCCGAAGAAGCGGGCGACAACGCCCAGACGGCGATCTATCTGATCAGCGACGATTCAGCACTGGCGGTGTTCGCGGTTGCCGACGCAATCCGCGAAGAGAGCTACGAGGCCGTACAGGCTCTGCACGACCGCGGCATCGAGGTGGCCATGCTCACCGGTGATTCGCAGGCGGTGGCCGATGCGGTTGCCAGTCAGTTGGGAATTGACACCGTATTTGCGGAAGTGCTTCCGGAGGACAAAGCCGACAAGGTCAAAGAGCTGCAAGAACAGGGCAAGACGGTGGCCATGGTCGGCGACGGCGTCAACGACGCCCCGGCGCTGGCGACCTCCGACATCGGCATCGCGGTGGGCGCCGGCACGGATGTGGCCGTGGAGGCCGGCCACATCGTGTTGGTGCGTTCCGACCCGCGGGACATCCCGCGCATCATCAGCCTGTCGCGGGCCACGCGCCGCAAGATGATTCAGAATCTGTGGTGGGCCGCCGGTTACAACATCTTCGCGCTTCCCCTGGCCGCCGGCGTCGCCTACGCCTGGGGGATTTTGCTCTCTCCGGCGCTGGGAGCGGTGCTGATGTCGGCGAGCACGGTCATCGTCGCGATTAACGCTCAACTGTTGCGGCGCGTCGATCTGGACGAGTGAAAACTCCGCGATCACTTCTGCAGTTTAGCAATCAGTGGTTCGA
>SKMT01000102.1 GCA_007120915.1 Myxococcales bacterium
AACACTCCGAGCGGCTGAACGTACCGATTCGCACCCGGGCGATCCTCGCCCGCGACCCCGCCCAGGCCATCCTGGACGTGACACGCCAGGAGAAAGCCCAGCGGCTGGTCATGGGCTGGAAGGGCCGGCGCAAACGCCGCGAGTTCATCCTCGGCTCTACCATCGACCGGGTCATCCGAAACGCCCCTTGTGAGGTGAATCTGGTCAAGCCCGGCTCCTCCACCATCGGGGAAGTGGTTGCGCTCGTCGGGACCGGCCCGGCGACGAAGCTGACCGTTCGGGAGGCGATGCAGATCGCTCATGTAAATCCCGACACCTCGCTGACGCTGTTAAACGTCCAGCCTACCGGCGACAGCGAAGAAGAAGCGATGGAGGCGGGGCGCGAGCTGATCGCGAAGGCCGCCGAAGAGGCGGGGCTTCAAGAGGGAGAGTACGAAACGAACGTGGTGGTCGGCGATGACATCGAAAACACGCTTCTGAGAGCGGTCATCCCCTATGACACCATCTGCATCGGGGCGACGCGAACGGGTGTGCTCAAGCAGGCGCTGTTCGGCTCCATCCCGGAACGCATCGGCGAGAAGGCGCCGGGCACGGTGATCATCGTCGACGAAAAGCACCGCTCGCTGACCATCGCCGAAGCGATCGTGGAGCGGTTGACCCCGGGCTAGAAGTGGGGCGGGGACCGCGGCAGAACAAGGAGTATTGCCTGGTGGTCGCCAGATCCGAAAACCACCGACCGTCGACCGTCAACGATCGTCTACGAGCCATCTCCTGAGCCGGGTGAATGATGATTGGAAACAGCAAATGGAACATCGCCGGTACTCTGGGCTTCGTCTGTGCATTCCTGTGGCTCGGCATGGGGCCGCTTACCGGCTGTGCCGGTTCACCGGACGCTGAGTCCCAGGAAGAGACTCCGGTGCAACAGGTCGATGACAGTCAGGCGGTCCAACAGCATGAGCACGTGGAGTACGGTGAAGCTGCCGAGCAGTTGTTCGAGCACTATCCGGCGCAGGCAGAGATGACCGCCGGGCCGTTCGAGGATACCCAGTGGAACAGGTTGGAGGGCCCGGAGGTTCGGGAGGTGCTCGAAGAACATCCCGAAATAGATCTGCTCGACTCCGAGGGGCTGGCATTGCCGATGACACTCGGCGAGCTGTTGGAGCTGCCCGGGGCTGTTGCTTATCACTTCTTGGGCCATGGCAAACCATTGACCGACGTGGAAGTGGTTGTGGTCCCATTTCCCGAATCCGGAGCGGGAGTCGGCGGGAAGTTTGAGGACATCGATGCGCCCGCCTTTGTCATCCCGCTGGGCCAGTCGTTCCCACAGGGGGAAGATGGACCTCCGAGGGCAGACGCCGACCTGGAGCGTTGGCCTGAGTTGGACGAAGAGAAACTGGGCGAGCTGCTCGATGCCGGTGAATCGTTTGTGGTCTACCAGCATATGACCGGATGTCCCGGCTCTCCCCATCTGAACGAACAACTGGCGGGGCTGGAGTTGGCCGAGGACTTCCCGCTGTACGTCGATCACGACTACGAGGCGTTCGATGAGCATGTCGACGAGGACCGGCTTCGTCTGCCGGCCTCCGGGTTTGTGGCGTTCGATGATGGCGACTGGGTCGATTTTTACCCCGGCATGCTGTCGCCCGTCGAAGATACGTTCGGCCAGTTCATCGCCCGCCGCGGTCTGGGCGAAGGGCCGGAAGGTCCGGTTGTCGGCGCCGAGTCCTTCGGGGAGAACGCTGATGTGGCCCTGTCGCTGACATGGTCAAATCACTGGTCGTCGCTCGATATGGACGACGAGAATCTGCGCGGGATGCGCATCAACCGGGGGGCCATCTCCGGGAGCAGCTTCCGCAACGCCGATCTAAGCGGCGCAGTGTTCCGAGAGACATTGATCGCCCACAGTGATTTCGAAGGTGCCGACTTCACCGACGCCAGCATCGAAGACGTCACCGTGCGCGACGTGGTCTGCACCGACGGGGTCACCCGAAGCGGCGACGGCGAGAAGTGCCTCAAGCGCTGAGTATCGCAGCATCACTGGCCGATCGCCGGATCCGAAAATCACCGACAGTCACCGATCGCCCTGATTTTTGGCGGTCTGGCGCAGATCGGGATTTTCACCGCCTGGAAAAAATCTGGGGCGATACGAAAGATCGGGGGTCAATTTCTCGACAATAGATATAGAGGGGGCCAGGCGGGCTTTTGCTGCCGCTGTGCGGCCCATGACCATAGATTTTGCCAGGGAGATAACCCATGACCCAGCCCAGACGCCACATCGCCGGACAGATCGCCTTTATCACCCGCCGCTGCTCGGAGCGCCGGTTCTTTCTGAGGCCCGACGACTACATCAACCAGTCCATCCCCTATGAGCTTGGACGGGCCGCCGAACGCCACGGCCAGCAGGTCTACGGGGCGGTTGCCATGTCCAACCACGTCCACCTTGCGGTGGGCGACACCACGGGGGACCGAAGCTACTTCATGCGCGACTCGATGAGCGGAATCGCACGGTCCCGAAACCGGGACCTGAACCGGGAGGGCCACTTCTGGGAGAGCGGCTCCTACAACGACACGGTGCTTCTGGACCCGGACGCCATCGAGCGCAAGCTGCTCTACACCTGGCTCAACCCGGTGCAGGCCGGGCTTGTGGAG
>SKMT01000663.1 GCA_007120915.1 Myxococcales bacterium
CAATCTATTTGCGCGCCGGGTGCGGATTCAGACCCGCGACGGCGACGAGATCATCGGCAACCTCAACCCCGGTGGAAAGCCGGTGCATCTCTCCTCGAAGAAAGAGCGCAACAAGATTCCGAAGGTCGATGAGTTTTTCATCGACACCGGGATGGACCCGGAGGAATTGAGCGAACGGGTGCGCCCCGGAGATCCGGTCACGCTGGTGCAGGATTTCATCGAGATGGGCGATCTGGTGTCGGGCAAGTGCCTGGACAACCGGGTGGCCTGCTGGGTGGGGATTCGGCTCCTGGAGGCGTTGGGTGATGCCGATGATCTGAACTACGACCTGCACGTGGTGTTCACGGTGCAAGAAGAGGTGGGGCTGAGAGGTGCGCGCACTTCGGCGTACGAGGTGGACCCGGACATCGGGATCGCCGTGGATGTGACCCTGGCGGTGGACACTCCCGGAGTTTCGGACCGCGATCAGGTCACGGCGCTGGGCGAGGGCACGGCGATTAAGGTGCTGGATTCGTCGACGGTCAGCCACAAGGGGCTTGTGGATGCGTTCATTCATCTGGCGGAGGACCAGGAGATTCCCCACCAGTATGAAGTGCTTCCCCGGGGTGGGACCGACGCCGGCAGTCTGCAGCGCGCCAGGGCGGGCTCGAAGGCGATTACCCTGAGCGTGCCCACCCGCTACATCCACACCGTCACCGAGACGCTTCATCCCCGAGATATGCGTGCGACCGTCGATCTGCTGGAGGCGTTTTTGACCACCGAGGTGGACCTGTGACCAACGACGATGCGCGAAGCAGCCGGATAGCGTTTCTCGAACAGTCGGCGATCCGGGGGATGACCCGCCACTGCGAGAGGCTGGGCGGGATCAACCTCGGCCAGGGCGTCTGCCCGCTGCCGGCGCCCGAAGTGCTGCTGGAGGCGACCGCCGAGTCGGTACGAGAGGATTTAAGTACCTACAGCAGATGGGAGGGCGTTGAGCCGCTTCGGGAGGCGCTGGCCGATAAGCTGAAGCGACACAACGGGCTCGACATCGATGCAGACCGCCATCTGGTGACCACCGTCGGTTCCGCCGGTGCGTTTGCGTGCACGTTGCAGGCGCTGTTCGAAGAGGGCGATGAGATCATCGTCTTCGAGCCGTACTACGGCTATCACGTCAACGCGATCCGGGTCAGCGACTGCATCCCGAAGGTCGTCTCGCTGCAACCGCCGGGCTGGGAGCTCGACGAGGTGGCGTTGAGGGACGCCATCGGAGAAAACACCCGGGGCATCGTGGTCAACACCCCGTCCAACCCCTCGGGGAAGGTGTTTGATCGAGAGGAGTTGGAGACCATCGCGGCGGTGTGCGAAGAGCACGACCTGCTGGCGATTACCGACGAAATTTACGAATACATGGTCTACGACGACGCCGAACACATCAGCCTGGCGACCATCGACGGGATGTTCGAGCGCACGGTGACCATCTCCGGGTTCTCCAAGACCTTTGCAATTACGGGCTGGCGGCTCGGCTACGCGGCGGCGCCCCAGCGGCTCGCAGAGCCGATCGGGCTGGTCAACGACCTGTTCTACATCTGCGCGCCCACGCCCTTGCAGCACGGGCTGGCCCGGGCGCTGGGGCGGATCGACGAGTCGTACTACGACGACATGTGTGCGAAGTATCGACGCAACCGGGACCTGATCTGCGAGGCGCTGGAATCGGCGGGGTTTGCCCCGCATGTGCCCGACGGGTCGTACTACATTCTGGCAGATGTGTCGGCGCTTGGATGCGAAGACTCAACGGCGGCGGCGATGGAGCTGTTGGAGCGCGCCGGGGTGGCGGCGGTGCCGGGGGAGGCGTTCTTTCAGTCCGACGCCGGCGACCAGTTGCTGCGGTTCTGTGTAGCTCAGCCGCTGGAGTTGCTCGAAGAGGCGGCTGAACGGTTGCAGGGGTTGTGACGGTCAGCGAGTGGCGTCGTAGACGCAGTCGGAGACACGGCCCGAGAAGTCGGTGGAATTGCCGCAGCTTTCGACGATGCGGGAGGCGTCGCGTTTGTAGTCGGCGGCCGCTTCGAGGCATTCGACGAAGTGGGTGCCGTGGTCGGTGGCGTCGCCGCAGGCGCGCACGGTGGCGGCGGCGGGGGCTTTGAATTCCGTGGCGGTGTAGAGGCAGGACTGGAAGTGGGAGGAGTGGCTGGTGGCCTCGCCGCAGGCGGTGACGGTGTCGGCGGCGTTGCCCTTTTTGATCTTGGGGGCGGTCTCCATGCAGAAGTCGCGGTCGCTGTCGAAGGTGGTCTGTTCGCCGCAGGCGTCGACGATGCTGACGCGGCGGTCGGTTCTGCTCTCGGAGCGGCGGTCGCGCTGACGGGTTCTGCGCTCGGAGCGGCGGTCGCGGCGCTGGGTGTCGCGCTCACTCTGAGGTTGGGGTTGGCTGCGGCGCTGGCTTCGTTGCCGGTCGCGGCGGGAGTCGGTGCGCCCATCTCCGTAGGTGTCCTGGGAACGTGACCAATTGTCCTGTGAGCGCGACCAGTTGTTCTCGGAGCGAGAGTGGTGTGACTTGTCCTGGGAGCGGGTGCTTCGGGAGCGATCTTCGTTGCTGCCCTCGTAGGTGGTGGGGGCGTCGCGCAGCGCGAACTCGTAGTTGTAGGCGAAGTCGCCCTCCAGCTTTA
>SKMT01000194.1 GCA_007120915.1 Myxococcales bacterium
CGTCGCAGACGCGGCAAGTCGGTCGCCATCGGCGAGATCACCCTCTACTCCACAATCGACGGTGACGACGAGCAGAAGACCGCCGACAGACTGGTGCGCGCCATCGGCGGCGAATCATCGCCCAGAAAGCGCGAGGAATTGCGCCGCCTCGGCGAGCTGCTCTCCGATGAGATGGTCGCCGCCATCGGCGAAATACTCGACGATGATCAGACCGACGATGAAACCCGGGTCCGCATTGTCCCCCTTCTCGGGGAGCTGAACCCCGGGCCAGCGCTGCCGGTGCTGCACCGCCACTTCCGCGACGTCGCCGCAGACGCCCCCGACTATCGAGCCACCCAGCGCGCGCTGGCACGTCACGGCTCTCTGGCCGCCCCGGTTCTGCTCGACATCCTCGGCGAGATGGACCAGGACGACAAAAAGTACGTCGACACCGTGCGCATCCTGGGCCGCGTCGGCTCCGACGCCCACCTGCGCCGGTTGATCCCGGAGCTGGGCGAAGGCAATCGAATGCTTCGCGGCGAGCGCATCCGCGCCCTCTCCCACGGCGGCGTGGCGATGATGCCCCGGCTGCTCTCCACCGCCAAAGCCGAAGGAGACACCGACGCCGGGCTCGACGCTCTGACAACTCTGGTCGCCATCGGCAATCGCCACTTCCCTGAAGACCGCGCCGAAGTCGAAGAGGCCGACGATGTGCGCGCCATCTACGAGGCGAGTTCAAGCCGCGCCCACCGCATCCGGGCCATCGAGGCCAGTGGATTCCTGGCGCTGACCGATGGCGAAGAGTTTCTGGGCAAGAAGTTGTTGAAAGAGGATCCGGATCCGGTGATCCGCACCTTCGCCGCCGCTGCCCTGAAACGCTATCCCGGCGAGAAGGCCCGAACCCACCTCGAAGATGCCCTCGACGACCAGTCCCCGGACGTACGCATCGCCGCGGTTCGCACACTGTCGCGACGCGCCGACTCCGATGATGCCACCGCCGCAGTGATCAGCTATCTGGGCGACCCACGCGCCTGGCCTCAGGGCCAACACCACGGGCTGCACCTTCTGGCCCGAGCCCCCGGCGACGACGCCGTCGACGCCATCGGCGAGTTGGTCGCCCGCGATCTGACCGCCCCTGTTGTGCGCACCGCTCTGAGGGCGTTGCGCCGCGCCGAACGCTCCCTGGAGGCCGACCAGATCCGCGACCATCTCGCCGCCGAACAAACCCCTCACCCCGTGCGTGAACAACTGGTCGCCATGCTCGGCTTTTCCGACTCTGAAGAGGTGACGGATCTGCTGATCAGCCTTGCGTCGCGCGACTTTGAGCCGTTCGAGGAGTTGCCGCAGGAACAGGGCGATGCGCTGGCTCATCGCGCCCTGATGACCCTGGGGAAGACCCGAGACGACGAGGCGATGCAATTTCTGCTCGGCGTCGCCGGCGATGATGAGGCTTCCGAAAAGGACCGGTTGCACGCGCTGCGGGGGCTCGCCTTCGTCTCCGATCCCGAGCTCGTCGAAGACCTGCGAGACCTTGCGCCTCAGATCCCCGACGACCTGCGCCGCTCCTTCCGCCGCACCCTCACACTGATCCAGAACCGCATGGCCATCGATGAGGCCCACGACGAGGTCCAACAACTCATCGACCGACTCGACCGTGAAATCGAACGCGACGAAGGAGCCCCACTCGATGAGCTGCAGCCACCCGGAACTTTCTGACACACGCGTGCTGATCACCGGCGCCGCCGCCCGCATCGGCAAAACCACCGCCCAACATCTCGCCGACTGCGGCGCCGACGTCGCCATCCACTACCGCTCCAGCGAAGAGCCGGCCCGCCGGCTTCGTGACGAACTAAACGACCAGGGGATCACCTGCGAAATCCTGCAGGCCGACCTGACCGACGTCGACGAACTCTCCGACCTGGTCGCCCGCGCCGACGACGCCATCGGCCCCATAAACGCCCTGGTTAACAACGCCGCCATCTGGCGCGACACCCCCTTCGGCGATGTCACCCACAGCCAGTGGGACGCGCTGTTCGACACCAACCTGCGCGCACCCTTCTTCCTGACGCAACAATTCGCCAATCGCGCCGCCGACCGTCCCGGCGCCTGCGTGGTTAACCTGGTCGACGTCTTCGGCAAGCGCCCCCTGGTCGGCTACTCCGCCTACGGCATGTCCAAAGCGGCGCTGTGGTACATGACCGAAGTACTCGCCGCCGAACTCGCCCCCCACATCCGCGTCAACGGCATCGCCCCCGGCACGGTATTGCTCAACGAAGACCACGACGCCGACATGGCCGACGAACTGGACGAACGCATCCCCATGGGCCTGACCGGCGGCCCCGAAGACGTCGCCGAAACCGTCGCCTTCCTCATCGGCGGCCCCTCCTACATCACCGGCGAAGTCATCGCCGTCGACGGCGCCCGCCGCCACATCGCCGATTAACCCACAGCGGCCAGGCTGGCCGCGCTCCCACCAACATCCTCCCCCGACGGGAACCTCAAACATCCTCCCCCGACGGGTTCCCCCCGACCCATCACCCACCACCCAACACCCAATACCTACCAACCTACTATGCTTTATTTGACCAATCCCCACCAAATCACTATGAATAATGCCTGGTGGCCGTTTGTTCTGGCACTGAAACACTGAAACAGAAACAC
>SKMT01000390.1 GCA_007120915.1 Myxococcales bacterium
GGCATGGCCATTTGAAAAATTTACCGGGACCGACGTCCAGATCGATTCGTCGGTTTCGATGTTCGCAAGATCCGCCCCAGGTGTCTGAGACAGACACCGGCGGGGCCCGCAGATCTATTGTCGAGATTTTGACCCCCGATTTTTCGTATGAACCTCAAATTTCCGGATCTCGACGGACAAAAGATCGTCGAATGAGCCTGAAAATCTGCGCTGTTCGTCGGTTTTGAGAAAGTTGACGTGATCCGCGATTCTCCGATCGCTTGGTGCTACGCCCGGTAGGTTCGCGGATCATCAAACCCCACACTACGATGCTTCGACGCTACTACGTGACCACGCCCGAGCGACATGGCAGCACGCGCTCCCAAGCCCCAGGCCCCAAGACCCGAGACCTAACGCTCCCAGACTGTGAGCACTTTGCATTCGTCGCCGGGTTCGATATCGACGTCGAAACTCTCTTTTTTGTCGCTGTCGGGGTGGTGGACGGTAATGGTATTTTCGCCGGCCGGCAGGGAGTGGTTTTCCAGGGTCATGTGGCGCCCGTCGAGCCATTCGTCGTTGATGGCGATTTTGTTGTTGGCGGGATAGAGGGCTCGGAAGTTCAGGCAGCCGGTGGGGCGGGGTTCGAGTTGCAGGTCGAGTTGGTCGCCGTCGATATCGTCGGCGTCGACGGTGGTGCGGTAGGTCTCGTAGCCGTCGTGATGGGCTTCGATGGTGACCTCGTCGGCTGGCGACAGCCGTGCGTCCAGTGGGCTGTGGCCGGCTTCTTCGCCGTCGATATGCAACGCGGCGCCTTCGGGATCGGTTTCGATGCGAACTGCCCGCAGGTTATCGGCGATGGAGTCGGTGATGCCATCGCGCACTTCCATCCGCTCGCGCTCGGCGCGAAGAGGCGGTGAATCGTCATCGTCCGTCTGCTCATCTGGTTCTTCGTCGCATTGAAGATCGAGTTCGACGACATCGGATTCGTGACGGTATGACAGCGTGTAGTACACCGCGGAGCAGCCGGGGGCGGTCGCCGAGATATTGACGACGTCGTCTTCTGACAGGGTCAGTTCGGCGGGAGAGTCACCCAGAGGTTCGCCGTCGGCGGTGAGGGTGGCGTCTTCGGGATCAGCGGTGATGGTGAAGTGGCGGTCCGGTTGTTGTTCGGGCTCCAGCCTCAGATCGGAGTCGCCGAGGCTCAATTCGTCACCCGGGTCCAGTTCGACGGTGAATCGGCGCGGCTGGTAGCCGTCGAGGGTCAGCTCGATTTCGTGGCGTCCGGGGTCGAGCTGGAGGGCCTCAGGGGTGGTGCGCCCGGCGAGTTCATCGCCGTCGACGTGGATGCGGGCCTGTTGAGGATCGGAGTCGAGCTCCAGTGTGGCGTCGGCGGGGGGCAGCAGTGTGACGGCGGCGACGACACCTGCGGCGATGACGGCGCCGGCGGCCAGCCCGATGGCGATGCGGCGAGTGGTTGCCGTGGGGGTGGGGTCGGCATCTTCGTCGTTGTCGGGGGAGACATCGGCGTCGGCAACATCGATGTCGGCGGAATCGTTGTCGTCCCTGCCACCGGGGCGTTCCGTCGGGGTGGGCGCCAGAGTACGGGTGCCGCCGGCGTCGGCTGCAGGGGCTGTGGAGGCCAGTTCCAGCGATGAGCCCGAGGGGGTGGACGAAGTCGCCGAGGTGTCATCGAGTTTGGCCAGCTCCAGCTCCAGTGCCTCATCCAGGTTTGCCGGAGGCCGGCGGTTTTGTTCGGCTTCGTCGTCTACCTCGTCATCGGCGAACACCTCGGCGAGCTCCTCGGCGAGCCGCTGGCTGGTGATGGTCTCACCGAGCATGTACAACTGCTGCTGTAGCTCGACGAACATCTCGTCGATCGAGGGGTAGCGGTCCTTCGGTTCCGGGGCCATCGCCCGACAGATGATGTCGTCGACCTCCTCCGGGATTTCGGCGCGCAGTACACCGGGAGGGTCGGCGTCGCACTTCTTGACCAGCTCTAAGCTCTCGAGGTCAGTGCGCCCCTCAAAAGGTCGCTGGTGTGTCAGCAGTTCATACAGCAACACCCCCGTCGAAAAGATGTCGCTTCTGGCGTCCAGAGTCTGGCCGCGGGCCTGTTCGGGGCTCATGTAGCAGCATTTGCCCTGGATGCGCCCGCTGGCGGTGTCGGCGATATTGCCGGCGGCGCGGGCGATACCGAAGTCGATGATCTTGACTTCCCCCTCCTTCGACACCAGCACATTGGAGGGGCTGACGTCACGATGGACGATCTCGAGGGGGTTGCCGTCGTCGTCGGTTTTGCGGTGGGCGTAGCCGAGCCCCTTGCAGATCTCGCAGCCGATATACAGGGCCAGTTCCACGGGCAGAATCTCCCCGCGGGCGTCGAGCCGCTTGATGATCGCGCGCAGATCCAGGCCCGGGACGTACTCCATGGCGATAAAATACTCACCGTCTTCCTCGCCCATGTCGAAGACGGGAACGATATTTCCATGGGTCAGTTGGACGACCGTGCGCCCTTCGTCGAGAAATTTTGTGACGAACTCGTCGTGTTCGGCAAGATGGGACAGGATGGTCTTGATGATCAGGTGTTTTTCAAAACCTCCGGCCCCACGGGTGCGCGCAAGGTAGATTTCGCCCATCCCGCCGGTGGCAAGCTGGCGAA
>SKMT01000474.1 GCA_007120915.1 Myxococcales bacterium
AAAATGTGGTGCGGCGCGCAGCCAAGCGCAATCACCACCGCTACCATCAAAGCGGCTAGACTTCTGTTACTCATCAGCTTCTCCCGTCAATGATTCTGTTCCCTATGAGAAACCACAGCCCCCGCAACTCCTTACCTGATGTTCCGCAACATCTGGGCATCGACGATGCCAGGGACCACAGCCCCCCCGGGCTGGGCGATTACGCAATATCGATGTCGTCACACAGGTAGACGTCCTGGATGGCGTTGAGCACTTCGATGCCCTCGGAGCGCGACTTCTGGAACGCCTTGCGCCCCGAGATCAGCCCCATTCCACCGGCGCGCTTGTTGATCACTGCAGTGCGAACGGCGGCCTGCAGGTCGTTCTTGCCGCTTGCTCCACCGCTGTTGATCAGCCCGGCGCGACCCATGTAGCAGTTCGCCACCTGGTAGCGCACCAGGTCGATGGGATGGTCCGTGGTCATCTCGTCGTACACCCCGTCGTCGGTACGCCCGAAGGAGCTGCCGTCGGGGTTTTTCACCGCCTTGTAGCCACCGTTGCACTTGGCCATCTTCTGCTTGATGATGTCCGCCTGCATCGTCACACCAAGATGGTTCGCCTGGCCCGTCAGATCGGCGGACGCATGATAGTCTTGGTCGTCCGTTCGGAACGCCTCGTGACGGGTGTAACACCACAGAATCGTCGCAAGCCCCATCTCGTGGGCTCGCGAAAACAGCTTTGCGATCTCCTGAATCTGGCGATTCGACTCCTCGGAGCCGAAGTACACCGTCGCGCCCACCGCCACCGCGCCCATGTCGAACGCCTGCTCCAGCCGACCGAACAAAATCTGGTCGTAGCCGTTGGGATAGGACAACAGCTCATTGTGGTTCACCTTCACCACAAAGGGGATCTTGTGGGCATACTTACGGGCCATCGCCCCCAGCACTCCGAACGTCGAGGCTACGGCGTTGCACCCACCCTCGATGGCGAGCTCAACGATGTTTTCCGGGTCGAAGTAGTCCGGGTTCGGCGCAAACGACGCCCCCGCGGAGTGTTCGATCCCCTGGTCGACCGGCAGAATCGACAGATACCCCGTCCCACCCAGCCGTCCGTGGTCAAACAGCGTCTGCAGGTTGCGCATCACCATCGGTGAGCGGTCCGAATCGGCGACCACCCGGTCTACGAAGTCCGACCCCGGAAGATGCAGCCGGTCTCGGGTGATCCCCTGTGCTTCGTAGCTGAGCAGTGTCTCGGCTTCCTCGCCGACAATCTGAGCAATCTCATCAATCGATCGTGCCATGTCATCCTCCCAGAATCACAATTAAACGATGAACGGGCGGCACCCCCATCACTTCTGAACCGCCGATGAATTTCGATGGCCTGCTGCGCAACTGCACCGCAATTACATCATTCCACGATGGTCAACCACTCGGGGTGGTCGGTGTTTCGCCCCTTCACGGCGTCGAAATACGCCTCCTGCAACTCTTTGGTGATCGGGCCCGGCTTGCCGGTACCAATCGTGCGGTCGTCCACCTCTCGCACCGGCGTTACCTCGGCAGCCGTTCCGGTCATGAAAATCTCATCGGCCACATACAGAAAGTCGCGGGTGAACCGCTGCTCGACGATCTCGAAGTCTCGCTCTCGCGCCAGCTTCGCTACCGTATCGCGGGTAATTCCGCCCAGAATCGAGCTTCCCAGGGGCGTAGTGAAAATCCTGTTCTCACTGATCACGAAGATGTTCTCGCCGGAGGCCTCCGAGATGTAGCCCTCCGTATCGAGCATGATCGCTTCGTCATAACCGGCGGTCATCGCCTCGCGCTTGGCTAGAATCCCATTGACGTACTGGCCGTTGATCTTGCCCTTGACCATCGACGCGTTGACGTGATGGCGGTTAAAACTCGACATCTTCGCACGGATTCCGTGTTCCAGTCCTTCGTCTCCCAGATAGGCGCCCCACGGCCACGTCGAGATCGCCACGTGCACCTGATTCGACGTCGCCGCCAGCCCCATCTCCCCGTGGCCCAGAAACACCACCGGCCGGATGTAGCAGTCCTCCAGCCCGTTGGCGCGGATGGTCTCCACACAGGCTTTCTCGAGCTGCTGTCGGTCGAAGGGGCAATCGATCGTCGCGATTTTGCACGTCTCCAGCAACCGCCGGATATGGGCTCCCAACCGAAACACCGCCGAGCGGCCATCGGCCTGCTTGTAACAGCGGATTCCCTCGAACGCCCCCAACCCGTAGTGCAACGTGTGTGTCAGCACATGAACCGTCGCATCTTCATAATCGACGAGTTCGCCGTCCATCCACACCTTGTCGGTTTCCAGTTTCACGTCGTCTCCTCAGCTAAAAATCGTGCCCGGCTGCCGGCTGAATGTGATCCCGACCGGCGAAATCGCAACTTTTGATCCTCCTTCTGAAAGCGCTATCACATCCACCACCGGTCAACAAGACACACCGGTCACCCACGCACGACTCACGACCTTTGAGTCTACACGACCGCATTCTATTTGAGGCGCCTGAACTACGGCTAAGTAGAGTCGACGGTCGGTGCGTCGCGGGTTAGGTGTCTACGGTTCGTTCACGGAGCACATCACGTGTTTCGTTCCCGTCGGGCGCGGATGTGCGGGCTCCCGAGGGCCTGGA
>SKMT01000172.1 GCA_007120915.1 Myxococcales bacterium
TGAGGTGCCGGTGGCGGTGGCGTTCGACGACGTGCAGACGCTGACGTTTGCCATCGAGAAGGTTCCCGTTGCGAAGTCCCGTTCCGGCACACGGCTCGATGCGGCGACGGTTCGTATCGAGGATGACCGGGGGCGGAAATTGCCGGTGGTCCCGGCGTCGACGTCGAAGGGCGAGACCCATCGCGTAGCTCGGATGCTCGGCGAACTGTGGGGGATGGATGTCGACTACGTCGGCACCGGTGTCAGCGAATGGGCAGACCGAAAACCCCTACTTCCTTGACCAGGGCAATCGCATCGGCTCGGCCTTCGTCAACACAGACTACCAATCGGGCACTATCCCACGGAATCTGTGCTGATGACCGCCGCGATTGCCGAAGACAGAAGACAGAGGACAGAAGACAGACAAACCCCGGTACACTTCTGGCTTCGCATACGAGTGGTCGCTGCGATTGAACTCTTTCGTCTCTCCGGTGTCGGCGACTGAGGGAGCAAATCTGTCCTCTGTTTTCTGTCTTCTGACCTCGGCAATCGCAGACCCTGGAACAGCGCCGGACCTTCGGCTGACACTCGAGCGAGGGGCATAACCAGAAGCGACCCATTGAACGGCGATTGCCCTACTTCCTTGACGTTGAAAAGGGGCATGGTTATAGAGTCCCGACTCAGAAGCGAGTGGCCAGAAATGACTTTCCAGCAGGGGAAGGGAACCACGAATGAACATCCACGAATATCAGGCCAAACAGATTTTCCGAGACCACGGGGTTACCGTCCCGGAGGGCATTCCGGCGTTTAGCGTCGACGAAGCGGTGGAGGCGGCCGAAGAACTCGGCGGTTCAACCTGGGTCGTCAAGGCGCAGATTCATGCCGGAGGCCGGGGCAAAGCAGGCGGTGTCAAAATCGCCAACAGCCTCGACGAGGTCCGAACGTATGCCGACGACATCCTGGGCAAGACCCTGGTGACCCATCAGACGGGCCCGGAGGGCAAGGAAGTGCAGCGGTTGTACGTCGAGCAGGGCGTGGACATCGACCGCGAACTGTACCTGGGGCTGGTCATCGACCGCGCCACCGACAGCGTGGTGCTGATGGCGTCGACCGAAGGTGGCGTCGAAATCGAAACCGTCGCCGCCGAGACCCCGGAGAAGATTTTGAAGGTCGCGATTGACCCGCTGGCCGGGCTTCTCGACTTTCAGGCCCGTCAGATCGCCTTCGGTCTGGGACTGGAAGGAAAGACGGTGCGCCAGGCGGTGGGGTTCATCAAGGGGCTGTATCAGTCCTTCGTCGAAAAGGATGCGTCTACCGCCGAGATCAACCCGCTGGTGGTCACCGGCGACGGAGAGTTGATGGCGCTGGATGCGAAGATGAACTTCGACGACAACGCGCTGTATCGGCACCCCGACCTCGAAGAGCTGCGCGACGAGTCCGAAGAAGACCCCGCGGAGCTGGAGGCCCAGGAACACGGGCTCAGCTACGTGAACCTGGATGGCAACATCGGGTGCATGGTCAACGGCGCCGGGCTGGCGATGGGCACGATGGACATCATCAAGCACTACGGCGGTGAGCCGGCGAACTTTCTGGACGTCGGTGGCGGCGCAGACGCCGAGACGGTCACCGAGGCGTTTAAGCTGATCACCGCCGATGAGCGAGTGCAGGTGATCTTCATCAACATCTTCGGCGGAATCATGCGCTGCGACGTCATCGCCGACGGCGTGGTCGCAGCCGTCGACGAGGTGGGCCTGGAGGTACCGCTGGTGGTCCGGCTTGCCGGGACCAACGTCGATGAAGGCAAAGCGATTCTGGAAGAGTCGACGTTCGACATCGTCAGCGCCGACTCGATGTCCGACGGTGCACAAAAAGCGATCGAGCTTTTGGAGGAACAACAATGAGCGTTCTGGTAGATGAATCAACGAAGCTGATCGTACAGGGCATCACCGGTTCGACGGGGAAATTTCACACCCGCCAGATGCTCGAATACGGCACCAACATCGTCGGCGGCGTCACCCCCGGAAAGGGCGGACAGGACGTCGACGGAGTTCCGGTGTTCAACACGGTCGAAGAAGCTGTCGAACAGACCGGCTGCGACGCCACCGTCATCTACGTGCCCCCGGCATTTGCGGCGGACGCGATGATGGAGGCCGCCGACGCCGGGCTGGAGCTGATCGTGGCCATCACCGAGGGCGTGCCCGTTCAAGACATGCTCGGCGTGGTGCGCTATCTCGACGACAAGGATGTGCGGCTTATCGGGCCGAACTGCCCGGGCATTATCACCCCCGGTGGATGCAAGATCGGGATCATGCCCGGTCACATCCACAAGCCCGGTCGCATCGGCGTGATCAGCCGATCCGGTACCCTGACCTATGAGGCGGTAGACCAGCTCACGAAGCTGGACATCGGCCAGAGCACGTGCATCGGCATCGGCGGCGACCCGATCAACGGGATGAACTTCATCGACTGTCTGGAGGTGTTCGAAAACGATCCGGACACCGACGGAGTGGTCATGATCGGTGAAATCGGCGGCAGCGCCGAAGAGGAAGCAGCCGCCTGGGTGGCCGACAACATGACCAAGCCGGTCGCCGGGTTTATCGCCGGGCGCACCGCCCCTCCCGGAAAACGCATGGGCCA
>SKMT01000039.1 GCA_007120915.1 Myxococcales bacterium
ACGGGAGGTGGGCCCGGCGGGTGCGATCGCGGGGCTGATCGCGCGCACCGACGGCAGCCGGGGAGTCTGGAAGGCGCCCGCCGGGGTGGAGGCGGAGCTTCGCGGAGTGGTGGGGCTGTCTCAGGATATGTCGAATACGGAAAACGGCGTGATCAACGAGCGGGGTGTCAACGCGCTGCGGGTGCTTCCGACGGGGGTGGTCAACTGGGGAGCGCGCACGATGGACGGTGACGACGATTTTGCCAGCGAATGGCAGTACATCCCGGTGCGCCGCCTGGCGCTGCATATCCAGGAGAGTCTGTACCGCGGGCTGCAGTGGGCGGTGTTCGAACCGAACAACCAGCAGTTGTGGAGCGAGATCCGCTCGGCCGTCGGGTCCTTCATGCATCGGCTGTACCGGCAGGGAGCATTCGGCGGGGAGAGCTCGTCGGAGGCCTATTTCGTCAAATGCGACTCCAGCACCACCCCGCCGTCGGATCAGGCGCTGGGGATTGTGAACGTCGATGTCGGTTTTCTTCCGGTGTTCCCCGCTGAATTCGTGGTTCTTCGCATCCAGCAGAAGACCGCCGAAGGCTGACGGTCCCCCGGCTGTGCAGTCGAAGTCGAATGGAAGAAGATGTGTTGTCTGGTCGAAAGGAGTAACAGATGGCTTCTCAGGAGAGTTTTCCCGTCAATTCCGAGCGCTACGTTCCCTACAAAAATTTCAAGTTTCGGGTGCGGTGGGACGATGAATACGTCGCCGGAGTCAACAAGGTCAGCGCTCTGGAGCGCAAAACGGAGCCGGCGACCTGGCGCGAGGGAGGAGACCCGAGTGCATATTACTCGTCGCCGACGGTCTGGGAGTACGAACCGATCACACTGGAGCGGGGTGTGACCCACGACAAGGACTTCGAGCGGTGGGCGAATTTAATCTACAGCATCGAAGGCGACGCGGAGGTGTCGCTGAAGAACTTTCGCAAGACTATCTTCATCGAGCTGCTCAACGGGCAGGGGTCGGTGGTCAAGTCCTACGAGATTCGGCGGGCCTGGGTGTCGGAGTACCACGCGCTGCCGGAGCTGGATGCCACCGGTGACGAGTACGCCATCGAAACGCTGGTGCTCGAGCACGAGGGGTGGAAACGAGACACCGATCTGGAGTTGGAAGACGAGTATTAATCCACCGGGTTCCCCCCTCTTCTGAAGAAGTGTCGACAAGATGTATCAATCCTTCGTGAATCTGCCCCACTACGGTCGGCGCGTCCGGCTGATGGCGCTGAGAGGCTGCCATGAGATGGCGCTGACCGGTGCGGACACGGCCAACGCCGTCGAGCTGCTCGCCGATCTGGTGTGCGACGCCGAAGGCGATGCGATCGAGGCCGCCGCGCTGACTGCCGGGGAGCGCGACCGGCTGTTGGGCGCGCTGTGGCAGAAGCTGTTCGGCGACCGGATCTACAGCACGGTGCAGTGCCGGGAGTGCGACGAGAAGTTCGACGTCGACTTTCTGCTCTCCGATCTGCTGGGGGCGGTATTCGGCGACGGTGAATCGACTCAGCCGGGGCCCTACCACCGGCTGGGATGTAGCTTCCGGTTGCCCGTGGGACACGACGAGATGGCGGTCGCGGGGCTCGATCCCGGCGAAGCGCTCGATGAACTGGTGGACCGCTGTGTGATCGACGGGGAGTGCGACGATGCCCAACAGCTTGTGGAGAGTTTCGAGCAGTTGAGCCCGGTGGTCGACACCCAACTGTCGGCGAGCTGTGCGGAGTGTGGCCACGACCAGCAGATCGGATTCGACCTGCAGGACTACGTGCTCACCGCCATCGCCAACGAGCGGTCCCAACTGTTGTTCGAGGTCCACGCCCTGGCGCGAAGCTACGGCTGGAATCTCGAGGAGATCCTGGAGTTGCCGCGCACCGATCGCAAATCGCTGGTGCGACTGGCGACGATGGAGACCGACAGGGGGGCGCGATGAGTTATCTGAACACGTTGCTCCAACGGGCGGCCCCGAAAGAGACGAACCCAGGGTCGATGGCGGCGGCGCGGCAGGTGGACAGCGGCATCGACGATCCTTTCGAAGAAGCTGAACGGGGCGGGGAACACGATGGATCATGGCCCGACACCGACAGCTCTCGGGGTCAGGACGGCGACGTCTCCACACAGATCGTCTCGAAGACGGTACGTGAGACGACGGTGACCTCCGATGACGACGTTGAAGATGCACGGCCACAACAGAGGCAGCACGCTCGAAGTCTGGAGCCCGGCGACGCCGATGAATCGACGCACCAACGGCGAATTGACGCCGAATCACCGCAGCCGGCGACATCGCCGCCCGAAGCTGCGGCGTTGAGCGATTCGAGTTCTTCAGTCGAAGCTGCGGCGCCCCCGGCTGAACCATCGGCGCCGGCGACGACTTCGCAGACACCGCCATCGCCCACCGACGGCGGCGACGACGAATCTCGAATCGAGCCGGCAACACCGTCCCCGCAACAACCGACACCGGTCTCGGCGCCGACAGCGAACGAGACGATCAGCCGCGACGTCTCCCCACAAGACTCACAGCGGCGGGAGCCGTCGCAGAAGATGATGCCCCCTCGGGTCGAACAACCGCCGCGGGTGGTCGAAA
>SKMT01000602.1 GCA_007120915.1 Myxococcales bacterium
CGTCGAACTCGAACGGCGCGGAAATGTAGGAGCCACCCTCCTCCATTTTATCTCCTATCACCAGAATTTCGATGTCTTCGGGATCGGCGGTAATGACGTGGGGCATTTCGTCCACGCTTTTGACACCGGTACTGGTGCTGTGTTCCGTTGAGATGTGGCGCCCGATAAAGACCTGGTCGAAGGCGTCTTCGTCCCACTGAAGAGCCCGTTTTTCGCTCTCTTCAGTGGAGACAATCTCGGTTTGGCCCACTTCCTCGCCTCGGAAGGTCTCGCCGGTGACCTCGACGTCGTCAAAGGAGTCGCTACCAAGGAATTCTTTGCTGTCGCTCATGGAAGTGCCCAGCTCTTCGCCGTCGCGCTCAAAGACGTAACGGCTGGCGTCGTCGAGTTCCTCCCAGGTCACCACGGTGGACGGTTTCGTGGTCCATTCGATGCCTTTGTCAGCGGCATCGAGTTCGTCGCTCTGATCGGCCTGGGCCTGTTGGGGGTCCGGTTGATCGTCGCCATCCTGCTGGGATTGTTCTTCGAGCTGTGCTGGCTCATCGCCGTCTTCGTGGTCCGACTCTTCCTCGTCGCAGCCGAGGGTCATCGAAAAGAGGGCACATAGCGAAACTATCAGTACACGTCTGATCATTACGGTTCTCCCATAGATTGTTGAACGTAAGGGTGATCGGGGGCTGACATTGTCAGGTTCCTGATCGTGGTAATTGGGCAAGCAGATGTTGTCAACGCGTTGGGGACATCATTCGAGGGTGCCGGGGCGGGATGGTCAGTGACATTGCGGCGGGGCTGTCCCGACAGGTAGTCTGTGGGGGCGATGAAGTTAGGCTCGACGAGATGGAATGTGGTGGCGCTTGTTTTGGCGGGGGTGGTGGCCGTTGCCGGATTGGTGTGGCTGGCAGTGGTTACCGCCGGCGACGAGATGACGGTGGAGGTCGATACCGCCGGTGGTCAGGATGCGATCGGGCCGGTCGACATCGAAGCAGATGATAAGAAGAGGGAGATCGTTGGCGACGGGCAGGCCGTGGCAGGTCAGGTGATCGACCGCGCCGAAGACGTGGCGCTGAGCATCGGGCTGGCCTTTCCCGCCGACGCACCGCCGGCTCGGTTGCCCAGAGAGCAGATCCTCGAGTCATTACAGGATTTGGAACCGAAGCAGTGGGGGGAGTTTGTACCCGGGGTCTATCGGCGGATAAACACGGATGAGCCGAAGATTGCGCTGACGCTGGATGCCTGCGGCGGGGGGTATGACGAGGAGTTGGTCGAATTTCTTCGCGACGAACGGATTGGGGCGACGATTTTCGTCACCGGTCTGTGGATCAACGCCCATCGGGAGGTACTCGAACAGCTTGCAGAGGACCCGCTGTTCGAGATCGCCAATCACGGGTTGGAGCATCTTCCCTGTTCGGTCACCGGCAAGGAGGCTGCCGGGATCGAGGGGACCGCAAGCGTTGAGGAGGCGTACGACGAGATCGAAGAGAACGCCCGGCGCATCGAAGCGGTCACCGGCCAGCGTCCGCGGTTCTATCGCTCCGGCACGGCCCACTACGACGAGGTCTGCACCCGGATCGCCCGCAAGACCGGGCATCGCACCGCCGGGTTCGACGTGGTCGGTGATATGGGAGCGGTCTATGACAGCGATGAGGTCTACGAAGCGGTCACCGCCGCCGGGTCGGGCTCGATCATATTGGTGCACATGAACCGGCCCGACGGTGATACCGCCGCCGGGCTCAAACGGGCGATTCCCGAACTGGTGGACCAGGGGTTTGAGTTTGTGCGCCTGTCAGACGTGGTGCTCCAGCCCGGCTGGTAGTTCCGGCTCATTCTCAGGGGGCCAGGTCCTGTTGCGAGACCGCACGGGATGGGATAACAGGCATTCCAAGATCTCGCCCGGTCGGTACGACGGACCGGAGCAACGACAATCGAGCAGACGGGCTGGCAGAGGATGGCTGACGCGATTTCGGAGCCGACACGGGGAGAGTTGAGACCACTTGGGATTTGGACGCCGAAAGCGGAGGCGCCGGCGTTCGGAGGCGGGCAACTGGTGGATCGGGTCCACCGGGTGCGCGAGACCATTCACGTCGTCGCTGACGCAAAGACAGGACACCTGGGGGTGGGCGCTGGTGGGCAGCCGCAGCCGGGGCAGTTCTCCGCGTCGCCGGGGGAGTATCTGTGGATGGCCACGTTGCCGCCGCTGTATCCGGAGTGGCTGGGCAACCGGGCGTTCTGTGAGGTGCACGGTGCGCGGTATCCCTACGTGGGTGGGGCGATGGCGCGCGGGATTGCCAGTGTGGAGATGGTGGTGGCGATGGCCCGGGCGGGGATGCTGTCGTTTCTGGGTACGGCGGGGCTGACGCCGGATCGGGTCGCCCGGGACCTGGACCGAATCGAAGACGCCATCGGCGCTCAGAATCTGCCCTGGGGCGTGAACCTGATCCACTCGCCGAACGAACCGCATGTGGAACAACAAAACGTCGATCTGTATCTGCAGCGCGGGGTGGACACGGTGTCGGCGTCGGCGTTTATGCGCCTGACGCCTCCGCTGGTGCGCTATGCCTGTTCGGGGCTTCGCACCGACGGGCAGGGCCGGGTGATCAGGGC
>SKMT01000633.1 GCA_007120915.1 Myxococcales bacterium
AACCGTACACCGATCTCAGAATCCGTCAGGGCGTCATCGCGCGTGGTGTAGTTGACACCTGCAAAATTCATTCAAGTTCCATGCCGAGCGGGTCAGGCACCTCGAATGAAGGTAGCATTGGCCCACACAACACCGAAAACCCCCCGTGATTGTCAAGGTCGAATCCAAAACCGCCTGTATTGTTCGCGTCGCGCGCTTTACGCGGCGCGCCCGCGCGAGGCGTCGCAGGAGCGTGGATCGTCTCAGTGATCGACCACTGGCATCGAGACGCGATCGACGCGCGGAAGCGGCGTTAACTTCTTGACACCCACCCTGCACGGCTCTCCCGGTTGGCGCTGTTGACACCGAAAGAGCGGTGCTTTTGTTCACCCTGCCCGCATCCCCCGGGGCGAAATGACGACAGAAGGGTGGGAACACCGCCAGCTCGATCGAGAGGTTCGGGCTCTTGAAACCCCCGGTTTTTTCCGCTACTCGGTGCGTCGCTACAAAATGAAGCGTCTGCATTCGCCGGGTGCAGCGCGCCCGTGAATGCCCCTTTTTGAATTACCCGGTCGGACTGGAGAAGATCGTCATGTCACTTGCTCAATGGGCCATACTGCTCGCCATGTATTCCCAACTGGCGACCGGCGCCGAGATGGACTGGCCCGAACCGGAAGTACCGCCGGTACAGGAGACCGGCGTCGCCTCCTGGTACGGCGACGGCTCCTGGCACGGCGACGTCACCGCCAACGGCGAGAAGTTCGACCCCTACGAATTTACCTGCGCCCACCGCAACCTGCCCTTCGACACGATGATCCTGATCGAAAACCGGGCGAACAACCGCCGGGTCTGGTGCCGCATCAACGACCGCGGCCCCTATGGCATCACCACCGAAGACGGGACCTGGGACTACGTCGTCTCCAGCTCCTACGATGAAAACTGGCGCGGGATCCTGGACATGTCCATCGCTACCGCCGAAGCTCTGGGCACCATGGAGACGGGACTTCAGAGCGTTCATATCCGTTACTGGGATGAATCGCTGCCCTCCGGTTTCCACCTCGCCAGCCTCACTCCTTAGCGGTTCCCCTTACGCAGTACCTCATGAGAACTACACAGATTGTCGTCATCTCCCTGATTGTGTTCACCCAACTCGGTTGCGCCTCCCTCAAGCAGTGGGCCGAGCCCCACGTATGTGATTGCGAGCCGGAGGTTATGGAGGCGAGGTCGGACTGCCAGCAGGAGATGCTCACCGAAGCTGCCACCGCTGTGCTGGCCTATCAACTCGATCAGGCGCACTACCGCGCCGCGACGAACGTCGACGAGCTTGCCGCCGAAATCCAGCATGCCGACGAACAGGAAGACGACGACTCCCCCTATCGCGACCCCGAGGACTTCGCCGAAGAACCGGTCAACCCCGTCGTTGTCGACTCCCCGATCGAACTGGATGACGAAGATCAACGCGAACAGTTCCAGGAAGACTACGACCTTGAACTGGATGAGCACGACCGGGTGTTTCGCGGCAACTTTCTGTCGCAGGACAGCAGTTCGATCGCCGTGTACCGCCCCGGTGACGCCGTCAATTTTTATGATGACGACCGGCTGTTTGCTTCGCTGGACATCGAAGAGCATTACGAAGATGTCACGGCCCCCGAGGATCTGACCGACTTTGCCCCGGGAGCAGTGGAACTGGTGCAGGACGGAACCCATCAACTCAAGCTGATCCATGCCGAAATCGACGAGGACGACCGGCACGTCTACCACCTGAATCTCTACAAGGTGATCGGCTCCGAGATTGCGACGATCTTCTCACAGCCCGTCGGGATCGAAGATCCGGAAGGCGAGGTTCGTCCTATCGCCGAGCTGCAATTCCTCCACGGGGTCGAAGATCGCCGTATCAAGTGGACTCCCCTCACAGAGGAGGGGGAGCCCGAAGGTGATCCGAAACAATATCGTTGGAATCGCTGGGAAGGCGTGTATCGGGTCCCACAGCCGCTGCCGACAGCACCGGGTTACGGCGAAACTCCCGACAGTTGATCAGTTGCCAAATCCCGGGGGGTGATCTAACGTAGGTGCTACCCTGTTTTTCTCACATCGGTTCATGGACTCGGAGGGCTCCGGTGGTCTTCAACGTTCGATGCTTCAAATGCGGTGCACATGAAGTGCGGCTGGTGATGGGTGGGCGCGCCATCATCCACGCTCAGTGCCACAGTTGTGAATCTAATCTGCTCGCCGAGGTTATGGCCTTTGAACGCGAGGTCGAGGCGAACCAGCACAGTCGCGAAGCATCCGCTGTCGATGTCGATCCTCCCGACCCTGGCTCCACGGCCACGCTCGATCCGGTCTGCACCGATGAGGAAGTCCCCTCCCCCAGTCGGTCCTGACCTGCCTCCCCGCCCGGTTATTCCTCGTCCCCCGATGCGACGACGCTGATCTGACCGTCGTCGAGTTGCACTTCGATTTTGTCCACTGACTCCCCTTCCAGAAGATGGCGGGAGACTGCGGCAACAATCGTTTTGTCGATGATCTGTTCGACCTGGCGCCCTGTTGCCAACTCACCGACCGCGTCGTGAAGCCAATCGATGACCGGGTCGGTCACGTCGAGCTCCACACCGTATTCGTCG
>SKMT01000231.1 GCA_007120915.1 Myxococcales bacterium
CAATAACCGGCCGCCTGCCACCGGCCCCCCGCTTTCGATGGCTTTAACCCCATGAGCAACAAAGACGACATCCCCGAGCTGGAGGAAGTCGAAGTCCAGCCCGCCGACAACTCTACTCCCGCTTCCAGCGTCTCTCAAACCGGAGGGGCCACCTCTCCCAGCTCCGTCTCCTCGCACCCAGAAGCTCCCAATACCGGAGCCGGCAGCGCGCCCCACAGCCAGCCTCACCAGAAGAGCCAGCCTCACCAGAAGAGCCAGCCTCACCAAAAGAGCCAGCCTCACCAGAAGAGCCAGCCTCACCAGAAGAGCCAGCCTCCCAGCGGTGACGCCCTGATCGGCACCCGGCTCAAAGACACCTACGAGTTGGTCGAAAAGATCGGCGAAGGGGGCATGGGCAACGTCTACAAGGCCATCCAGTATCCGCTGGAACGCATCGTCGCCGTCAAGACACTCAAACCCAACGATTCCAACCCCGAGGGCGAGCACTATTTTATGCGCGAAGTCCAGGCCATCAACAGCCTGCGACACCCCAACATCGTCAACATCGTCGATTACGGCATAGAGCCCAACGGGATGCTCTATCTGGTCATGGAGCACCTCCCCGGTAAGACGCTGAAGGCGGTGGTCAAAGAGGACTTCCCCCTCGACCCGAAGCGCGTCTGTGAGATTCTCATCCAGCTATTGGGCGCGCTCGAACAGGCTCACCAGTCCCAGATCATCCACTGCGACTTGAAGCCGGCAAACATCATGGTCGAGGAGGTCGCCGGCCAGCCCGACTTCGTGAAAGTGCTGGACTTCGGTATCGCCAAGGTCAAAGGCCCGGCGATGGAGGCCGGCCCCTACACCCAGGCCGGCAATATCGTCGGTACCTTCGACTACATGAGCCCCGAACAGGTGATGCGCAAGGATCTGGACGGGCGCGCCGACGTCTGGTCCGTCGGTGTCATCCTGTACGAGATGTTAACCCGGAAGCGAATTTTCCACGACAATGATGCGGTCAGCATCATCGGGCGGGTCATGCAGATGCCGATCCGGCCCCCTTCGGAGTTAGCACCGGATGTGCCGATCCCGGAAAACCTGGAGCGGGTGGCCCTCAAGGCGATGGAGCGCAACAAAAAAGAGCGCTACCAGTCCGCCAAGGAGATGCGCAGCGCCCTCAAACACACCCTCAAGCAACTGGAGGCCGGCCAGACCTCGGTGACCCAGACCGGTAACACCGGAGCCGGAACAGGCTCTCTTGCCGCCAGCGGCATGGTCAAAGGCGAAGCCGGCCCCAACACCTCCAACACCTCTAATACCGGCCAGACCGGCCAGACCGGCTTGACCAGCCTCTACACCCGCTCCGGAAACTTCGGCAACACCGGCGCGATGGGCACGCAGCAGAACCAGGCCCTCGCCGAGGGTACCTCGGTGCTCGACGACACCTTCAGTGCCGAAGAGCTTCAGGCCGACCTGGCCGGCGAACGCCGCAAGGTCGCCGTGCTTGCGATCCAGCAGCGATCCCGGCGTGGTTCCGGGCTCGACCCCGAGGAGCTCGCCCGACGAAGCACGGAAGAAAAGAAGCTGATCCAGCGTATCGTCAAGCACTACGAAGGAGAGATGGACAGCCAACTGGGCGGCACCTTCACCGTCCTGTTTGGCGCCCGGCAGGCCCGGGTGGGAGATAACATCCGCGCTGCTGAATGCGCCCTGGCGCTGCAGAAGAAGTTCCGATCGCTGGACCAGGGTGCCGAGCACATCGGCATCGCGCTGGTCTACGGCGAGGTCTACATCGCAAACCGAAAAGGCGGCAACGCCTACGGTGATGCTATCGACCGGGCCATCGACATCGCACGCTCCACCCAGGATGCCCGGGTGTACGCCGATGAGCAGATGCAAGAGACGGCCCGCGGCCGCGTCGGATTCGATCACGAAGAGCACATCTCCGGCATCGATGTCGCCCAGATCGTCTCGGTTCAGTCCAAAGCCGCCGATGACGAGCCGGAGGACCTCGAAGAGCTCGACATTTTTGTGCCCCGCCCGGCGTACTTCGATGAACTGATGCGGCGCGCCGGATCGGTCAAAGAAGGTGACGGCGGCGGCGTTGCACTGCTGGGCGACATGGGCACCGGTAAGTCGGTATTGCTCGAACGGTTCGCCGACAAACTGCAGGATACAGGCTGGCAGTCCTTTGTCGCCCGCGGTGATACCGCCCACGGCGGCGGCCACGGGCTGGCACCGATCCGCTCCTGGATCCGTGACATCGCCCAGTTGTACAAGGATCCGCCGAAACTGATCAGCCGCGCCTGCCAGTCTATCGGACTGAGCCAGAACACCGACTCGGTCATCGCCTTTTTTCTGGGCGACCACGACACCGAGGTCGACCAGAACAAGCTGCCCTGGAACAACGCCGAAGGTTTCTCCCACTTCACCGCCGCGCTTCTGTACCGGCTGTTGCGCTTTGCGATGAAGAAAGGCGAGGCGGTGCTGCTGGGCATCGACGACATCGATGTGCACGACCAGTTCACCCTGGAGTTCATCGACTCTCTTCTGGAGAGCATTGAAGGCCAACCGATTCTGCTGACGGTGACCCGCCGCGTCGAATCCTCGGCGATCGATCACGGGCTGCCCGGAAACTTCGAGATTCTGGAGCTGGGCGGGTTTTCTGAAGACGAGTCCCGCCAGTTCATCGCTCAGGTGCTCGGCTACACCCCGCAGCCGGATATTGTCGCCCAGGTGCACCAGCGCTCCAGTGGCAACCCGATGTTCCTCAACGAGATGGTGCGCACCGTCTTGCAGAAGGGCGACGGGGAAATCGAAAGCGGCGCCGACCTTCTGGACGCCGATCTGCCCACCAATCTGCAGGAACTTCTCAGCGCCCGGATCGACGCCCTTCCCGAAGACGCTCGTGACCTGCTGGCCATCGCTTCGGTCATCGGCGAGAGCTTCCGCGAAGACTTCTTCTTCCAGATCACCCCGTCTCATCTGGAGCCACAGTCCCGACTCAAAGAGCTGGTGGCCTTCAACTTCCTGGAAGCCGAATTCGACGCCTTTGATCGCGTACATCTGGCGTTCCGGCCGCGCACGCTCCGCACCGTCGTCTACGAGCGACTACCGAAATCGACGCGCCATCAGCTTCACACCCGCATCATCGAGTTTCTCGAACAGCACGGCCAACACGCCGCCGTCGATCCCCTGCAATACCCGCTGATGCTGGCGTTTCACTACCGCAGTGTCGAGGGCTGGGAGGGCGCCGCCCACTACATGACCCAGGCCGGCGAGATGCTGCTCGATCTCTACGACTACGCCGGAGCCATCGACCAGCTCGAAGAGGCTGTCGAACTTCTAGACGACAAAGTCCAGCCGGACCACGAAACGTTGCTGATCGCCCGATCCAGCCTGCTGGTCGCCCTTCGTGAACACGGCCAACTCGAAGATGCCCGCCGGATCCTCCAGAAACTTCCCGACCTGAACCAACTCTCCCCGACGATGCGCCAGGAGCTGCTCCACGAAAAGGGGATGCTGCTTCTGGAAGCGGGCAGCCTGCGCCCGGCGCTCGAAGCACTGCAGGAGTCTCGCAACGTCGCCCGCGAGATTGGCGACGCCAAAGCAGAAGTGCAGTCACTTCTGGGCATCGCCCAGGCTTTCGAGAAGCTCAACCAGCTTCCCCGCGCCGCTCAACTGCTCCAGCAGGTCTCCCAGAAGGTCCAGAACCTCGGCGAGTTGGATCTGCAAAACCCGGACGACCGCAAGCTGTTCTGGACCGCCTACAACCAGCTTGGAACCCTCTTCATCCGCCAGAAAGACTACCAGAAAGCCCAGCAGTACCTTCAGACCGCCTACCAGAAAGCCCGCTCCATCGAGGACTTCCGCGGGCTGGTACGAGTACTGTCGAACTTCGGCGCCCTCAGCCTGTCGATGCGCGACGCCGACCGCGCCCGCAACTACTTCGAACAGGCCGCCGAGTTCGCCGCCAACACCGGTGATTTGCTCAATCAGAGCCGCATTTTGACCAACATGGGCATCACGGCGATGGAAAAGGCCGACTACGAGCGCGCCAAGAAATACTTCAAGAAAGCCCGCTCCATCGCCGAAGAAATCGGCTGGTACGAAGGCCTCGCCGAGCTCTCGCTGCACATCAAAAAGCTTCGCAACGCGCTGCATGGGTAGACCACCCAGCACCTAGCGCCTAGCACCCAGCGCCTAACAACTCCTCGACCCATTCCATCTTTAACTGCCGGGTATGCCGGGAGGCGACGTAGATCGCTTCCAGCACCTCCACTGCGTCGTCGAACTCGCCGTTTTCGATCACGAAATCGAACAGCGGATACTGCGCCAGTTCATGACAGGCCGCCTTCAGCCGCTGCTGAATGACTTCCTCGCTGTCCGTATTGCGGCCCCTCAGCCGCTGCTCCAGCGTCTCCAGATCCGGCGGCGCCACCAGAACCGCCGTCGCATCCGGATAGCGCTGCTTCAACTGGCGCGCCCCCTGGTAGTCGATGTCGAACAGCACGTCGCGGCCCGACGCCCATGCCTCTTCAATCACGGCGGTGGGCGTGCCGTAGTAGTTGCCGTGCACCTGGGCCCACTCCGCGAATTTGTCTTCCCGCCGCATCTGCTCGAAGGTGTCGTCGTCTACGAAGTGATAGCTCTCGCCGTCCACCTCATCACCCCGGCGGGGGCGGGTGGTGAAACTGACCGACAGATCGAGCCGTGGACGCGCCTGAAGCAATGCATCACAGAGGCTCGTTTTGCCCACTCCCGATGGGCCACACACGATCAGCAACACGCCCTTCGCCATCTCACAACCTTTTCTATTCGATGTTTGCCGCCTGCTCGCGCATCTTCTCGACGATACTCTTCATGTCGATGATGCACTCCGTCAGCCTGGGGTGGCGGCTCTTCGACGCCATGGTATTGGTCTCTCGGACAAGCTCTTGCAGATAAAAGTCGAGCTTCTTGCCCACCGCCTCGCGCTCACCGGTGATCAACTCACCGACATTGTCCACGTGCGCACGGGCCCGCTGCAACTCCTCTGCGATATCGCCCTTTTCGACGTAGTAGGCGACCTCCTGGGCGAGCCGGTTTTCGTCGATCTCATCGACCCCGAACTGCTCGACCGCCTCCCTCAATCGGGTTTCGACGGCCGACCATTTGTCGTCATCGGCGCGCTCTTTGAACTCGATGACTTCGTCGAGCAGCCCGTCGAGTTGTTCGAGATACTGCGCCATCTGCCGGGCGATGCCCTGTCCTTCACGGCGCCGCGAGCCGATCAACTTTCCAAGCGCCTCGTCGAACACCTCCAGCAACACCTCTGCTCCCTGCTCGTCGAGCACCTCCGAGGTGGAGCGTTCGAAAAACTCGGTATACTCGAAGATCGCCTCCGCCCCCACCGGGGTGCACAACCCGCAGTCACCGGCCAACTCGGTCAGCGTCTGCGCCACGGCGGCGAATCGTTCCTCGTCAATAACGTCGAATTGAGGGGAATGATCGGCGTCGGCAGGTCGGACCTGCACTCGCACGTCCACCCGACCGCGATTGAGCACATCGTTGAGCCGCGAGCTGATCTTTGGTTGCAGCCAGCCCAGCTCATCAGGGGTATCCACCCGAGTACTCAATCGTTTGTGATTGACACTTCGACACTCCACACACAGCTCTCGGCCACCGTGGTAGGTACTGTGGCGGCCGAAGCCGGTCATACTCGCCAGTCCGGCATCGTCTTCCGTCATTCGATCGCTCTCCGGGAAGGGGGATGTTCGGAAAGAAATGACTGATCACGCAATCTCACCAGGTGCCGCCGTCGGCGGGCCGCTCGGTGGTCTTTTGCTCATTCGTTGGCACCGACGCATCCTGTACTGTCTGCTCGGCTTGCTGATCCTCGAGCTGAGCCGGTTCTTCGTCGGGCTGTTCGATTTCGATCTCGTCGTCCTTGCCCTGCATCGCATCTCGGAAGGTGCTGACGGCATTGCCGATCTGGCCCGCCGCATTTGGCAATTTTCCGAGCCCGAAGATCATGACCAGGATAACGAGGATGATGATCAATTCTGTGGTCCCGAGACCAAACATGGTGTGCTCCTGTGGGTGTTGGCCGTCCGCCGGCACCGCCGGGGGGTCAACCGCTTCAGTTGCGGGCCAGTTCACCCGCGTTACGTCGTTAGTTCTCTGTCGTACTCGTCGGCGACTCACCGAGCGCCCGGAGAATCCGGCTGTCTTCACGCTCTAATTGTGCGACCGCCTCCGCGGCGGCGGCCTGTTCTGCCTCTTGTTTCGAGCGGCCTTCTCCACGTCCCACCGCCGTCGAGTCGACCAGCACCTCCGCGACAAACCGGCGGTCGTGAGGCGGACCCGACGTCTCCACAATCTTATAGCAGGGCCGAATCGGTTTGCGGCTCTGTACTTCTCGTTGCAGCAGGCTCTTGAAGTCGTTGCCCGAGCGATCTCTGTTCGTGACACGCCCGGCGAGCACATCATCGAAGGCCTGTTCGAAGTGCTCCAGAATCACCTGGCGTGCCCCCTCCTCTCCGGCATCCAGAAACACCGCGCCCAGTACCGCTTCGTAGGCATCGGCCAGCAGGGCGTCTTTGGCCCGCCCGCCGGTCATCTCCTCTCCGCGCCCGAGGCGAAGAAACTCTCCCAGTTCAATGGCGTTTGCCCGTTCGACCAGCGCTTCTTCGCACACCAGTCGGCTCAGCCGCCGCGACAGCACTCCCTCCGGAGCTTCCGTGTCGGCGCGAAATAACGCTTCGGCCACTACCAGACCCAACACGGCGTCGCCGAGAAATTCGAGCCGCTGGTTATCTTCATCAACCCCGGCGTGCTCGTTGGCAAACGACCGGTGTGTAATCGCCCGACGCAGCAGAGCACGGTCCGAAAACTGGTAGCCCAGCCTCCCTTCCAGCTCCTCGAGCCCGCCATGCTCTTCCGGTTTGCGCTTCGGATTCGCCATCAGTTACGTCCGGTCCTTCAACTTCGGGGTTCTTCGATCCAGCCGCCACCGAGCACTTCTTCACCGCGGTAAAACACCGCTGCCTGCCCGGGGGTGACCGCTCGCTGAGGCGTTTCGAATTCTACGAACGCCGTCGTCGGATCATCGCCCACTGTCACCAGCGCCGGCACCGGCGTGGACCGGTACCGAATCTTCACTGAGCACTCCAGCGGTCCTGCCGGGCGCTGAAAGGACAACCAGTTGCACCGCTGTGCGACCAGCCCGCGCGACATCAGATCTTCTTTCGAGCCGACGACCACCGTACCGTCATCGGGGCGGATCGCCTGTACGTACAACTTCTCGTGGTAGCTGATGCCAAGCCCGCGGCGCTGACCGACGGTAAAGTTGTGGATTCCGTCATGTGTTCCCAGCACTTCACCGTCGACGGTGACAATCTTGCCCGGTGTCTGTTGCTCGTCGGCAAGCACTTCGGCGACGTACTCTTTGTAGTCTCCACCGCCGACAAAGCAAATTTCGTGGCTCTCCGGCTTGTTCGCCGTCTCCAGATCGAAACCGTTGGCAATCTCTCGTACTTCCTCCTTGTCCAGATCCCCGAGGGGAAACAAAATTCGTCCCAGCGCCTCTCTGGGAAGCCCAAACAAGAAGTAAGTCTGGTCCTTGTTGCGGTCCACCCCTCGGAGCAATTTCGGCGTCTCCCCGCTGCGGTCGATCCGCGCGTAGTGGCCGGTGGCCAGATACTTCGCGCCCAGTGCCAGCGAACGCTTCAGCAAAATGTCGAACTTCAGATGGTCGTTGCAGGCCACACAGGGATTCGGCGTTCTCCCCCGCCGGTACTCCTCGACGAAGTACGAGATCACCCGCTTCTGGAACTCATCTTCGTAGTTGGCGACGTAAAAAGGGATGCCCAGCGAATCGGCGACGCTTCGGGCATCAAACAGATCATCGGGGGAGCAACAGCTTTTGTCGTACGACTCCTGGGGCGTCGAATACAGCCGCATCGAAATGCCCACCGCATCATAGCCCTGCCGTGCAAGCAATGCGGCAGTCACCGACGAGTCGACTCCGCCACTCATCGCCACGACCACTCGGTCGCGCACAGCCTTCGCGATCTCATCGCCCGTCTCCAGCACCGCCTCCCGGGGGCGGACCGCACAGGCGGCGTCAGTTGTGGTCTCGGTTTCTGTCATCGTCTTCTTCTTCGTTACTGCTTCGCAGACCTGGCTCACGACAGAGGTAGCGGGCGCACGCGTAAACTGCAAAGGTCAACGCCACTGCGCATCCATCTGTCGCAGCCTGTCGGCGACTTCTGCGATCCGCCGCGCCGCCTCTACCAACTCTTCGCGCTTGGTGGTCGGCCCGAAGCTAAAGCGCACTGACCGCCGTGCATCCGCTTCGTCGTATCCCATCGCCAGGATGACATGGCTCGGCTCCAGCGACCCGGCGGTGCAGGCGGAACCACTGGACGCAGAGATTCCTTCCAAATCCAGCGCCATAAGCAAGTCTTCGCCGTCCACCCCCTCGAACGCTGCGTTAACCGTATTCGGAAGCTGCGCGTCCCTGTCGCCGCGAAGCTCCAACCCCGAGCTCTCCTGGTGCAGCGCGTCCACGAACGCCCGCCGGTGCTCACGAAGCATCTCGCTCCACTGTTCACGGCGTTGGACCACCGCCTCTGCGGCAGCGTCAGCCCCGGCGACGGCAACCACGTTCTCCGTGCCCGGACGGCGACCCCGCTCCTGGTGCCCCCCCGCATACAACGCGCTCACTTTCAGCCCCTCCCGTACCACCGTCGCTCCCACCCCTTTGGGACCACCCATCTTGTGAAACGACAGTGTCATGTAGTCCACCCCGGCCTCATCGAAGTCGATGTCGATTCGGCCCAGCGCCTGCGTGGCATCGACATGCACCAGCGCACCCGCTTCGTGTAGCTGCTCGACGATCCCGGGGATGTCGTGGACATTGCCCGTTTCGTTGTTCGCCCACATCACGCTGACCAGCGTCACCTCGTCGTCCAGCCGCCTCGACAGCCACTGCATATCGAGCCGCCCCCGCCGGTCTACCGGCCAGATCTCGGTGTTTACACCCTGCTGATCGAGCTGCTCGACGACCTCGATGACCGAAGGGTGTTCCACCGCCGTGCTCACAATGCGCGGGTTGTCCGTGGTGCGCACGTGATGGCGAAGCACCTGATTGTTGCTCTCGGTGGCCCCGCCGGTGATGACCACCCCCTGGGGCTGGGCGCCCACCGCCGCGGCAATGCTGCGTCGCGCCCGCTCCACGACGGCGCGAGCCTTCTGGCCATGCTGGTGCACGCTCGATGCATTGCCCGGCACTTCGTCGAGCACCTCCACCATCGCATCTCGCACCGATTCCAACACCGGGGCGGTAGCGTTCCAGTCCAGGTATGTCCGCTGTGATCTCATCGTCATTCTCCCATCGGGTAATGGACGCCACTTGCTACTAATTCCCACCCTTTATACCGTCAACATCGCTGATTGACTGCTCGGTCCTCATCACCCTCTATGCTGTTGAGACCGCCGAGTCTACAGAACCTCCATCTATTTGCGGCGCCTGAACTACGGCTAACTAAGAGTTATGGGGAGCTTCGAACGGCCCACGAATCGAACGCGTACCTGCACCCAGGACACAAGACTGACGACGCAAGACTCACAACCCCACGACCGGGTTGCTTCTCACGGGGCGGATCGTACAGTTTCCATTGCCCCGTTCGTACACTTGACCACTGTTTTTCAACTCCTCTGACGCCTTATGACCGAACCGACTGAGCACACTCCAGCCATTCACCCCGGCGACCAGATCCTGAAAGCGAAGCGACGGCCCACGCCCCGTCTTGGCTTCGAACACCTGCCCCGGCCCGGCGGGCTGATCGCCGGCGGGCTTATCGGGCTGTATGCCCTCAAACGCCGGGGGCTGGGAGGACTGTTCGCCGCCGGGGTCAGCGCCGGGCTTCTGTACCGAAGCGTGCGCGACAACGGGCTGGCCAACGGTGGCTGGCTGCGACGGCTTTTTCACACCGCAGCCAGCCAGATGGTCCCCTTCGAACGCCAGATGATCATCGACCGACCTCCCGAAGAGGTCTACGAATTCTGGCGCGACCCCGAAAACCTGGCCGTCTATCTGCCCCGGATCCGA
>SKMT01000017.1 GCA_007120915.1 Myxococcales bacterium
GCCCAGAGGATCGCCCGGGAAGAGGGCGTGGACCTGGACGATGTCGACGGCAGCGGACCTCACGGTGCGATCCGACGCGAAGACGTGGAGGCCCTTGTTCGGCGTCATAAGCCCGAACAGCGAGAGGCTGTCGAGCAACAGGAGCGAATGGCGTCGATGCGCGAGGCGATTGCGGCGGCGATGGCTCGCTCCAAACGCGAGATCCCTCACTACTACCTGGAGGAGACGGTGCCGATGGCCCGGGCCGTCGACTGGGTTCACGACTACAACGCCGACCGTCCACCTGCCGAAAGACTCCTGGTGGGCGTGGTGGTGTTGAAGGCGGTGGCCCTGGCCTGTCGTCAGTTCCCGGAGTTCAACGGGGTGTACGAAGACGACCGCTATCAGCGGCGCGACGACATCAATCCCGGGTTTGCCATCTCCATGCGCGACGGGGGAGTGATCCCCCCGGCGGTTCACGGCGCCGACGACAAGGAATTGCCAGAGTTGATGGACAGCGTCCGCGATCTGGTTCGGCGGGTGCGCCGGGGCAAGCTGCGCTCCTCGGAGGTCACCGACGCCACCATCACCCTGACCAGCCTGGGCGAGCTGGGAGTGGAGGCGGTGTACGGGGTGATCTACCCGCCTCAGGTCGCCATCGTCGGCATGGGCAAGATCACGGAACGGATCTTTGTGGAAGACAGGCTGATCGGCACGCGCCCCACGGCGACGATGACGCTGTCGGGAGACCACCGGGTCAGCGACGGCATCGCCGGGGCCCGGTTTCTGTCCACCATCGCCGATCTGTTGCAGCAACCGGAGGAGTTATGACCGAGGACCAGGTGCGAGATCTTATTGTCGATATCATCAACGACGTCGCTCCCGAGGTCGATCTGAGCGAGGCCGATGACGACGACAACCTTCAGGAGCGGTTTGGCCTCGATTCGATGGATGCTCTCATGGTTCTGGAGGAGATCGCCGAAGAGACCGGCGTCGATATTCCAGAGTCCGACTACGACCAGGTCGAGTCGCTGGAGGGGCTGACGGACTACGTCGCCCACAGGGTGTAGGCAACGTGGAGACGCTTCCTAAAACGACCCGCAACAGTCGGTGCGGCAGCGGGCGATGGCCTCTTCGAGCAGGGTCATCGCCCGGGTGACCTCGTGTCGGTCCTGTTCGGGAATGTGACTGAGCAGTTCACGGGCCATCTGCTCGGTGGAAGCCCGTAATTGTCGGGCTTGTTGACGGCCCAAGTCGGTGAGAAGGAGCTGGATTCGACGTCCGTCCTCGGGGTGAGGCTGACGTTCGACCCAGCCGCGGCGCTGCAGCCCGTCGGCCAGCCGGGTGGTGGCGCTGGTCGACTTGCCGAGGTGATCGGCCAGGGTGGAGACCCCGGCCGGGGAGTTGTGCAGACGCTGCAGTGCCACGCACTGCTGGACGGTGACCTCCCCGCAGCAGACGGTGTCCCGCTCGAGCACGCCGAAGTGGCGGCTGATCGCCACCAGAGCATCGGTGAATTCATCGGTCATTGTTGCTTCTCCGCGGTGTATCGGTAACTCCACAGCCGGTCGCGCAGCTTCTCCATATCTTGCGGGTCGACCTCATTGACGGCGTCGGCGACCACCGGATCGGAACAGCTTCCGTCGAACAGCGCCGATGCATCGGTGCGTTCGGCTTCGATGTTTACAAATCCGGCCCGGCGCATCGCCTCTTCGTAGTCGTCGGCGACGAGTGCACCGCTGATGCAGGCGACATAGGCGGCATCCAACTCGACGATTGACTCCGGAAGTGGCGCCGACAGACAGATGTCGGAGACCGCCAGCCGGCCGCCCGGTTTGAGCACCCGCCAGGCTTCTTCGAACACCTTCTGTTTGTCCGGACTCAGATTGATCACGCAGTTCGACAGGATGACGTCCACACTCTCGTCGGTGACCGGCAGGTCCTCGATGTATCCACGGCGAAACTCCACGAAGTGATTGACCCCGCGTCTGCTGGCAGTGTCCCGGGCCCGCCCCAGCATCTCCGGGGTCATGTCCACGCCGATGACGTGGCCGGCCTCCCCGACTTTCGCCGCGGCTAGAAAGGCGTCCATCCCGGCGCCGGAGCCCAGATCCAGGACCGTCTCGCCTTCCGACAACTCGGCGATGGCAGCGGGATTGCCACATCCAAGACTCAGATTCGCCTCCTCGGGAATCGCTTCCAGGTCAGCTTCGTCGTAACCGATCTTCAGCGCGTGGTCGTCGGCCTGGTCCGATGATCCGCAGCAACCTCCGGAGGTCTCTGGGCTGGACCGCTGGTCGCTCGATGGTCCGCAGCAACCTTCGCCAGATCGGTGCGCTGCCTGACCGTATCCTTCTTTGACGCGGATTCTGATGTCGTCGTTGTTGGTCATAATCTCTCTTCTCCTGGAAGTTGTGCTTTCTGCGCAATAAGTGTACCGGCCACAACAAAATAGCTGCAGCCTGCAGCAATATAGGTGCAGAGTGCAACGAAACCAAACGCTATTTTGACAGTGGACCTGGAGAGGAAGTTCATGATGCCGGCGTCGGGGGCTGACGCGGCGCGAGTGAAGAGACTGGACAGTACGGCTTTAAACCCGGCACTATCGATGTTCCTCGGA
>SKMT01000630.1 GCA_007120915.1 Myxococcales bacterium
CATTGAATGGGATACCGTGGAGGGGGCGGACGAATACATCGTCATCCGCGATCCCGGTGAAGCCGACGAAGAGGTGTTCGACGGGATCGAACAGACCAGTTTCGACGACACCGGTGCTGACGATGCCCCCCGCCCGCAGGCTCCTGAGATTGTCTCGATCACCCAGGGCGACTCCGGGCAGACCGACGGGGTCAAAATCGAATGGGAAGAGGCGGATTCGGACCCCGGCACGAACCATGACTACGACGTGATTGCCGTCAATGAAGAGGGGCTCGAAAGCGACCCGACGGGCACCCAGGGTCAGAAGGCTGCCCCCGATCTTGATCGCTACGAGCTTTGCATCGGAGGAGCCGACAATTGCGATAGTAACGAGACGTGGGAGGAACTCGACGAGATCGAGCCGGGCGACAACGACCTGGAGTATCTCGACACCGCCGCACCGGAATGGTCGATTGTCGATGGAGTTGCGGAGGCGAGCGACGGCGAATTCGAGGAGTTTGTGCGGCTGACGGCGCCGGGATGGCAGGCCGATGAACCGGACGAACAGCTCTACCAGGTCCGCGCGGTCGCCGAAGATGACACCGCCGGGGATCCGTCCTCCGAAGACGATGGTGCAGGCTGGCGTGGCGTCGGCGATCTGGAGTACCTGTGGTTTGGCGAGGATGACGATACCGATCAGTTCGAAGCGCTGTTCGACGCCCCCTCCACAGACGATGAGCATGACGACTACGATGCTCCCTCCGATGGCAGCGAGCGCGAATACTACGTGCTGATCGACGCTGCCGGCGCGACATCAGTGTACGAACCGGATGTGCCCGGTGGCGAAGATGCGACCACCGGCTATCGCGCCTCCTCCGCACAAGTACTGACGCTTTCGACGGTTGCCGGTGACATCAGCGCCGAGTCGGCGGTGGTGTGGGGAGAGCTTCAGCAAGACGGCGTGCCGAGCACAGAAGCAGTCGGCTTTTGCTGGAACGACATCGGTGAGCCCGCCGACGAGAACGACGGCGAATGCGAAACCGTTTCTGTCGTCGATGAAGGCGAGCAATTTTCCTATCAGATCGATGGGTTGGACGCCGGTTCCGAATACGTCGTTCGGGCCTGGGCGGACACCGAGAACGCCTCGCGCGCCTGGGGCGGAGAGCGAACGTTTATCACTGAACCACCCGCCCCCTCGGGCGTCGATGCAACCGAGGGCGACCACGACGGGTATGTGACCATTCAGTGGGACGCTTCAACGGGAGCTGACGACTACCGCATCTACCGCGATGGCACCGAAATCGGCGATTCGCCGGTGGCCGATGGCGGAGAGAGTTCGTTTTCGGTCAATGACGGCGGTGCTGACGCGGCTCCCGAGCCGGGCGAACCAGATAATGTCCAGGTTACCGAAGAGACCACCGAACATATCCGCATCGAATGGGACGCCGCCGACACCGATGCCGGTGGCGGCGTGAACGACCATGAATTCGAGGTCGTCGCCACCAATGAATCGGGTGACAGCGACTCCGGTTCGGACACCGGATGGCGCGCCGAACGGCCCGTCACCGACTACGAATTCCGAAGCTCCACTGACCAGACAAGCTGGAGCGGCTGGGAAGAAGTGACGAACTCGGATGAGCGCTACAACGAACATGCCGCCGAACAGGGAAGCATCGACCACGATGAAACGGCCGATGCCAGCGATGCCACCCACGTCGATTACGTGGAGCTGACCACCTCCGATGCGACGCCTCAAGATGGCGAAGAGACGCACTACGAAGTGCGGGCGGTCAACGACACCGGCGCCGGCGACGCGGCCGATGGAGCCTCCGGAAACCGCCAGGTCGGCGATGTCGAATACGACTGGCAACGCGCAGACAGCGAAGGTGGCCCCTTCTCGTCGGTTGGTGTGTGCGACAGCAGTGAAAGTGACTGTGACGACACGACTGCCGACGACAGCGGGCAGTGGCATTACTACCAGGTGGTCCTCAGCGCCGAGGGCGCCGAAGATGTGACCGTCGATGCCGGCGGGGGCCGGACGGCGGTGCAGGGAGAGGTCGAGACCGATCCGCTGGGCGTCGCAGATATCGGGGCACACGAAGTAGACGCCTCTGCGACCATCGAGGAGCTGGGCATCCCGAAACCGGACGAACACGGCTTCTGCTACGACGTCGGCGACACCACGCCGGACCACAGCGACAACGAAGACTGCATCGACCTCGGCGAGATTACGGACGAAAACAAGGAGAAGTTCGAAGAAACGATCACCGGACTCAGCTCCGAAACCGAGTACTCCGTGACCGCCTTCGTGCATACCGATGCCACAGGGGCGGGCTACGACTATGGCGCACCGCAGGTGTTTACCACCGAACCACCCTGTGACCCGGAGGTGTTCGAGGGTGGCGACGGCACCGCGGATGAGCCCTTCGAAGTCGGGGAAGCGCAGCAACTGAATGAAATCGGTACGGTGCGAGATTGTCTCGACGAAAACTTTCTGCTCGTCGATGACATCGACATGGAGGGCGTGGACTACAACATTATCGGCGCCACCGACGACGAGGATGCCGATCACGAGCACTTTCAGGGATATTTCGACGGTGACGGGTTCACCATCTCGAATCTGACGGCGGACCAGCCGGACGACGATTACGTCGGGATGTTTGGCATCGTCCACGAGGATGGTGAAATCCGAGGAGTCGGCCTGGAAGACGCGGATGTGACGGGGGATCAAGACGTCGGAGCACTGATCGGTCACAATGCTGGCGAGTTGAAGGAGGTGTGGTCCACCGGAGAAGTCAGCGGCGAAGGAGACAATGTGGGCGGTCTGATCGGCTACAATTCGTCGGACGATCTAAAGGAGTCGTGGTCCAGTGCAGAGGTCAGCGGCGAAGGAGACAATGTCGGTGGTCTGATCGGTTACAACTCGGGAGATATCATGAAGTTGTGGGCCATTGGAGAAGTCAGCGGCGAAGGAGATAATGTCGGTGGCCTGGTCGGCTTCAGCCAGGGACAACTGATGGATACGTGGTCAAGCGGGGAGGTCAGTGGAACAGACGATGTGGGAGGGCTGGTCGGTGAACATACAGACCAGATTAAGGCCTCGTACTGGGATGAAGAGACCAGCGGAACTTCCATCGGCGTCGGCAGCGGTGATACCAGTGGCACCGAAGGGCTTGAGACCGACGAGTTCGACGACGAGGACAACTTCGATGAGTGGAATTTCACCAGCGTCTGGACCATCGACACCACTCCACAGCCGGATGAAGAGACGCGGCCGGTGTTCCAGTGGCAGTAGGGTTCGAAAAGTCGTGAGGTCGTAAGAGAATCCGAGGATCAGTGCTCGACCCGTAGCCCCGGGCCACGCGCAGTTTGCGTGCCCGGGGTTCGGAGGTTCGTGTAGCCACCGTCGTGCGCCGCAACCCGAACGCAGATATCGCGACGGGACCGCAGATGTGTTAGTGCTGTTTGTAGGAGCCAGGGACTGGCAGGTGTAACGAACAGCGAGACAGGCGTATGAAGTATTCAATCCGTTCGCTGGTGGCGGTGTTGGCCGTGGGGATGGCGGTTTCGGTGGCGCCACCGTTTGCAGAGGCACAACAGGGGACGCAGGGCCCGGAGCTGACGACGGCCGACCGCATTGCGATGCTGTATGCTCCGCAACTGAATTTCACCCGCGACGGCGATCCGTTGATTCGGGTGGGACTTCTGGAGGACCGGGAGAGGGTGGAGTTTACCCCCTCGGAGCCGATTCGGCTGATGCCTCAGGGGCCAGATGGCCCGGAGGTGGAGCTGCCCGGTGAGATCACCTACACGGTGTCGCGGGTGGCCGGTCAGCCCGGTGAATACAAGCACTGGGTGACGGTGGACCGGTTGTCGATCGACCAGCGCGATGCGGTGGGCGATGTGGTCGAGGAGTGGGAAGAGCGCGGCTATGAGCCGGAGACCTTCGATGTGGGCGGGCACTTCGCGGTGCACGGAGAGGTGTTCGACTCGCGGGCGAAGCTGGTGGGTGTGGGTGGGTTCGACAGCCGACGGGAAGCCAATGAACTGCGCCGGGAGTTGCAGGCGGAGTTCGGTATCGTCGGAGATCTTCACAGCGAACGGCTCAGCTACCCGAGCACGCGGCTGAAGCTACAGGCCGAAGGGATGCAGTTCAGGGTTAAGCACGACGACGTGCTCTGGATCACGCCGCGAAGCGGGCGCGAAGAACAAGTGCGCTACACGGTGCCGGACATTCCCCAGTCCTATGATCGGGGAACGGAGACGCGCACTTACACGGGAGAGCTGATTTTTGCGCCCGACCAGAAGGGCAAAATTGCGTTGATCAACAACCTGGGGGCCGAGCGGGTTTTGAAGGGCACGGTGCCCGCCGAGATCTTTCCGTCGGCGCCGTCAGCGTCGCTGAAATCGCAGGCCATTGCGGCCCGAAACGAGATTTTCGCCGCCATCGGGGCGCGCAACCTGGCCGATCCGTTCATGATCCGCGCTGACGTGATGGATCAGGTCTACGGAGGGGTGGGCATCGAAAACGAGCGGGCTTCACGGGCGGTGGATGCCACCCGTGGGAAGGTGATGCTCGAAGAGGGCAATCGTATCGTCAATGCCGTGTACAGCTCCAACGCCGGCGGGCACACCGAGCACAACGAAAATGTCTGGGATGCGGAGCCCCAGCACCACCTTCGGGGCCGGGTGGATGCGCCGGACGACCAGATTCCCGGCGAATTTGCCGGGGGGATTACCGAGGAGAATCTGGAGGCATTTCTCAACGCCGATTTCGATGCGCACTCCAAAGTGGCACCGGTGTCCAGCGCCGACAACTACCGGTGGAACGAAACCGTCGGTGTCGATGAGGTGCAAAGCTGGCTGAACGAACACGGAGAGTCGATCGGGGCGATCCGCGACGCCGAAGTGGTCGAGCGCGGGGTTAGCGGACGGGTGATCCGCCTGAAGCTGCGAGGGGAGCAGGGAGAAACGGTGGTGGAGCGCGAGTTGAACGTACGACGGCTGTTCGGTGGACTTCGAAGCGGGCTGTTTACCATGGATATAGGCCACAACGGCGACGGGACGGTTCGGGAATTCCAGTTTCGTGGTGCCGGTTTTGGTCACGGTGTCGGGATGTGCCAGACCGGAGCGATTGGGCTGGCGGACCAGGGGAAGAGCTTCCGGGATATCCTGACGCACTATTACCGGGGTATCGACGTGCATCAGTTGTACGAGTGACGGATTCCCAGACACAGCAGAACCGAACGCAGCACTTGGCGGCCAGATTATGGGCGAATCATCGGATGTGGAGACCAGTGAGGGCTATCGTGCGGTCTGTCGGGTTGAGGACGTGCCCGCCCAGATCGCGTTGAAGGTTCAACTCGGCGAGCGGGGCGTGCTCATCTGTCGGGACGGCGACGATATCTATGCCGTCGACGAGATCTGTCCCCACAAAAATCAGTCGATGCAGCGGGCACCGCTGGTCGACGGAGAGATCATCTGCCCCCATCATCGCTACCGTTTCGATCTTGAGACGGGAAGCTGCAATCGCCGTTGTGCCCCGGTGCAGACCTATGATGTACAGATCAGGGATGGACGGGTATGGGTGAAAATGTAAGGTGTGCCAGCCGAAGCGAACGACGAATGAAACCTATGTGCATGGACTAAGAGATGCTCGATACGCGAGAAGATCAGCAACAGCAAGGAGCCCAGGGACGAGGAGTTGAGGAGCGTCCAAAGAGTCGCATCCCCGGGTTTTACCGGATGACGCTGCAGAAACGGCTGGAACTGCTTGTGGACCAGGGAGTGCTCAACGAGCAGGATGCTGCACTGTTGCGAACCACCGAAGGTGGACTGGACCCGGAGACGGCCAATCAGATGGTGGAAAACACCATCGGAGTGCTGGGGTTGCCGCTGGGGCTGGGGCTAAATTTCGTGATCAACGGGCGGGACTATCTGGTGCCGATGGCCGTCGAAGAGCCCAGCATTATCGCCGCAGTCAGCCACGTCGCCAAGATCGTGCGCGGCGCCGGTGGGTTCGAGGCAAGCTGTGATGGCTCGACGATGATCGGGCAGGTACAGGTGGTGGGCTGCCCCGACTTCGAGGCTGCTCAACAGGCGGTCAATGAGGCGAAAGAAGAGATCATCCGGGCCGGAGATGACCTTCATCCCAAGATGGTCGAGCGCGGCGGAGGGGTAAAGGACGTGCAGACGCGTCTGCTCGACAAGGGGGATTACCGGCGGATGCTGGTGGTGCACATCCTGGTGGACACCTGCGATGCGATGGGGGCGAACATGGTCAATACCGTCGCCGAGGGCGTGGCGCCGATGATCGAGGAGTTGACCGGCGGGCGCGTCTTTCTGCGGATTTTGAGCAATCTTGCCGATCAGCGCAAAGTGCGTGCGAGCTGTCGGGTGCCCTTTGAGCAGTTGGAGTGGAAGTCGTATTCGGGACGAGAAGTTGCGGAGGGCATTCAACTGGCCAGTGAATTTGCCGAGGCCGACCCGTATCGCGCGACGACCCACAACAAAGGGATTATGAACGGGATCAGCTCGGTGGGGGTGGCTACCGGCAACGACTGGCGTGCGCTGGAGGCGGGGGCTCATGCGTACTGTGCTCGCGACGGGGAGTACGGCCCGATGGCCACCTGGAGGGTGGAGGACGACGCGCTGGTCGGAACACTTGAGATTCCGATGGCCGTGGGCACTGTGGGCGGGCCGATTCGGCTGCATCCGACGGTGCAGCTTGCCCACAAAATTCTGCGCGTCGACGGGGCCGAAGAACTCGCGGAGGTGATGGGGGCGGTGGGGCTTGCCCAGAACATGGGGGCGCTCAAAGCGCTTGCCACCGAGGGAATTCAGAGGGGGCACATGTCGCTTCACGCCCGCGCCGTCGCCGCAACAGCCGGTGCAGAAGGCCCGGAAGTCGAAACGGTGGTCCAGCAGTTGATCGACGAAGATGAGGTCAAGGTGCACCGGGCTCGACAAATCCTCGAAGAGATTCGCAGCAGCGACTGAACAGGAGCTGACGTGACGCGCGCCGATCTCCCCCAGCCGGAAGACAAGATCCAGCCGATCCGGGTTCTCGACCAGCGCGACCAGTTTATCGAAGAAGCAGAGGCGGTGGGGATAGAGGACCTGGTACAGTTTCGGGCGTTCTACACCCGAGATGTGCTGTTGTACGGGGCGTTAGCCGGCCCGGAGGATGGGGTTCCGGTGGTACTGCTACACGGTTTCCCCGACTTCTGGCTTGGCTGGTCTCGGCAGGTGCGGGCGTTGGTCGATGCCGGTGCACGAGTGATCATTCCCGATCAGCGAGGGTACAATCTGAGCGAAAAACCGGCAGACGTCGATGATTATCGGCTTGTGGAGCTGGGCCAGGATGTCATCGATCTACTCGACGCCGCCGGGGTACAGCGAGCCCATGTGGTGGGGCACGACTGGGGAGGCGGGGTCAGTTGGTGGCTGGCGGAACACCGTCCCGAACGGCTGGAGACGGTCACGATTATGAACTGTCCGCGCCCGGAAGTGATCGGAGAGGCGCTGCAGTTGAAGCATCTGCGGCAGATGCTCAAAAGCTGGTACATCGGTCTGTTTCAGATCCCGAAGGTGCCGGAACTGCTCGCCGGTATAGGTGACTTTGCGCTGTTTGAGGCGGCGCTGAAGTCGGCCTCTCCACAGGCGTTCGGTCAGCGGGAGTTGCAGTTGTATCGGCGCGCCTGGGGACGGGACGGAGCGCGAACGGCGATGTTCAACTGGTACCGGGCGGCGGCACGGCAAACGCTGGAGCGTCGCAAAGAAGAATCCAGGGCCGGTGAATCGTCGATAACGGTGCCGTTGCAGATTATCTGGGGAAAGAACGATGTCGCGTTGGACGCGTCGTTGGTGGAGCCGTCGGCCGACATTGCTGATGAGGTGAACATTCACTGGTTCGACGACGCCACCCACTGGGTGCATCGCGACGAGCCGGAGGCGGTCAACGAATTGCTGGTGGAGTTCATAAGGCGTTAATCGCCGAACGATGGCGGGCTGGCCTGCCCGTCGTCGTCGGCGCCCCAGCATTCAATGTCGCCGGAGTCGAGGATGCCACAGGTGTGGCGGTCTCCGGTGGTTACTTCCACAAAGGTTCCCGATGGGGGGTTGGCCTGTCCGCGGTCGAGCGCTTCCTGCTCCTGGGGGTCTTCGGCGTATGTGCCCCAGCATTCGACGCTGTCGTCGGTAACAATCCCGCAACCGTGTACCTCGGCGACGCTGACCTGGCGGAAGAGCTCATCTGAAGGCTGAGCCTGCTGATTGCTGTCATGACCGAAGCAGTGGGCGTGACCGTCGAAGTGGATGGTGCAGGTGGTCCGTCGTCCGATGTTCAACGCCAGGTAGCGTTCGTCGGGAGGGTTGGCCTGGCCGAAATCACCGGCTCGTCCGTTGTCGGGGTCTTCGGCGCCGTAGCCCCAGCATTCGATGTCCCTACCTTCGGTCAGCCCGCAGACATAGCGATGTCCGGTGGCAACGTCGACGAACGCGGAGTTTTCGGAAGTAAACTCCTCAAAATCATCGACAGTCTCATCGTCGCCGTTGTCGTCGCCGTTGTCGGGATCCTGAGGGATGTTGTCGTTGTTGTCGTTGTCTTCGTCGGGAGCACTGTCGATAGGCCTGCCCCAGCAGTGAATCACGCCGTCGGGGCGCAGCCCGCAGGAGGTGTCGTTGCCGGTGGCGACCCTCTCGAACTCGCCTTCGGGAGTAGCCGTCGCTCCCTGAGTGCTGCTGCCCCAGCACCGAACGTTGTTGGACTCAGCTTCGACGGCACAGCCGAAGCGGTTGTACACATCGAGCTGTCGAAATGTCCCTGACGGCGGTTCGGTCTGTGCTCCGTCAGCGCCCCAGCATTCGATAGCGCCGTCGGGGTCGATGGCGCAACTGAAATCGGCGCCGGCGGCGATGGTGCCCGCCTCCAGCACGTCGACGGCGGGCTCGTCCGGTCCGTCATCCCCGCAGCCGAACAGCACCAGGCAGACTGCAAACGGGGCGATCCAGTACGCTGGCAGCGTGCGCAGAAACGGATTTGAAAACGGACTGAGTTGCATGGTGATCTACTCCGAGAGAGCCATACAGATGCGGCGGGAACGTATCATGTTTGGGAGGGTCGGTCAGTGTGTTCGTGCGTCGCTGAAGTGGCAACCGATCGAAGTAGGGTTGACCGTCCAGCCACCACCCGCCCGAAAATAAATCGCACATTCTGAGCCCCCACGACCATCCAGGGGTTCGCCACCGTCATCGATGGACCAGAGGCGCCATCGTTGTTCCAGTCGGGCGCTGAACTGCGCGCCCGAGGATGCTCAAATGCCACGGCCGTGTAACGTCGCGGCACACCATTTTAGATGCCGGTATCCACATCACAGCATACTGCACCGGGTAAAAGGCTTCCCTGCGCCGAGGTGATTCCACCTTTGGTGGTCACTTCAACGCTGCCTTGTGACCACCTGCGGGGTGGTTACAATTTCTTGACACTTCAAAGCATATGCGTCGCCGCAATCCCGGGGGAAACGATGAGGGTCACCAGACTTGCGTCAGCAACGGCATTGGCCGCAGCAGCACTGATTGTGACAACAGGTTGTGAACTGCCACCGTTTGCCGCGCTGGACGATGCACCGGAGGACCCGGAGTTCGTCGAAGACTTTGAACTGGAGGGCACTGTGGAGGCCGGCGAGGCGATCTATGACGCCCGCTGCGCCTCCTGTCACGGCGACACCGGCGAGGGCGACGGACCGGCGGGAGTGGGGATGCAACCGCCGCCCACTGATTTTACCGACGTTCCCCTGGATCCACAGCGAGCCTATCTGGTCACCCGCGAAGGTGGACGGGCGATGGGACTGTCAGCGGGAATGCCCGCCTTCCGCGCTGCGCTCACCGAACAGGAGTTGCACGACGTCACCGCCTACACACTCGCGTTTTATGAAGATCCGGAGCCACAGCAGCAACCTGAAGAGCCCGAACCACAGCCGGAAGCTGCAGGTGAGGAGATCGAGCAATAGCGCACATCGGCCATCTGGGGGGCATCCCACCTCAGACCCCGAACTCCCTGCGGGCTGCGCCCTCCGGTC
>SKMT01000286.1 GCA_007120915.1 Myxococcales bacterium
ATCAGCGAGCCCTTCGAGACTACATTTGAGCTGAACGACGACGGGATCATTGCGCTGCAAGGGGGCAGAAATGACGGAGATGAAGCTGGAATCGGGTGAGGAGATCGCAGTGTTTTCGCTCGAAGAGGGGCGGATGCTCATCGGGCGGATCTGCGAGCGGCTGGGAGTTGAGCCGGGGGTTCATGAGGAGCGAGAATTCGAGGACGGAGAACACAAGATCCGGCCGTTGGAGTCGGTGCGAGGTCGGGATGTGTATCTGGTGCAGTCGCTGTACAGCGGGGGCGGGCTGTCGGTGAACGACAAGATGATGCGGGTTCTGTTCTTTCTGGGGGCGCTCAACGACGCCGGGGCAGCACGGGTGACGGCGGTGATTCCCTATCTGGCGTATTCGCGCAAGGACATGCGCACCAAGGCGCGAGACCCGGTGTCGACCCGCTATACGGCGGCGATGTTCGAGGCGGTGGGCATCGACCGGATGGTCACCGTGGACGTGCACAACCGCGCGGCGTTCCAGAACGCGTTTCGGGTTCCCACCCAGCATCTGACGGCGGCGCCGGTGTTCGCCGACAAACTCGCCGAGTTGGTCGGCGACGAAGAGGTGGTCGTGGTCTCCCCGGATGCCGGCGGGGTCAAGAGGGCGGAGCGCGCCAGGCAGATTCTTCAAAAGAGGCTTGGCAGAGCTGTGTCATCGGCGTTCGTGGAGAAATACAGAAGCGAAGGGGTTGTCAGCGGCGGGCGACTCGTCGGGGATGTCAACGGGAAGGTGGCGGTGATCATCGACGACCTGATCAGCAGTGGCACCACGCTGGTCAAAGCTGCACAGGCGTGCCGACAACAGGGCGCAACGCGGGCGGTGGCTGCGGCGACCCACGGGGTCTTTTCGGCAGATGCTGCGGAAGTGCTCGACGAGTCGGCGCTTCAGAAGGTGATGATCCTCGACACTATCGCGCCGGATCGGATTCGAACGGAGGTGATGAAGCGGCGCATCGACGTGCTCGACGCCGCCCCGTTGCTCACCGGCGCGATCCATCGGCTTCACACCGACGGCTCGATCACGGAGCTGACGATGATGCCGGGGAGCCAGCAGATAGGATAGCGGTGGCGGTTCGCAGGTAACTGGTCGCTTTGCGCCTCCACTTGTCAGATTCGTCGAGCATTTCGTCGTCGATGTGCCAGATGGCAACAGTTGCCCGAATCAGCGCGTGGTAGGCTTTGTAGAAGGGAATGACCTCGGTGGGGAAGCGGTCGTCGCTGTGGTTGCGGTAACCGTTGAGGAGGTGGTGGCCGACCCATTCGGCGTCGAGTCGATCGCACTCCAGGGCGAGAAACGACAGCTCCGAGACGGGGTCGAGAAGCCGCAGGGAGCGCTCGAATTCGAGGCAGTCGATGATCACGGGATTGGCGTCGAGCATGAAGATGTGCTCCGGGCGCAGATCGCCGTGGGCGTCGACAACAGTGGTGGCGCGTTCCTCGATGAGATGAACGTGTTCATCGAGCCACCCGTGCGACCTGGCGGCGGTCTCGTCGATGACGGCTGGGTCGAGCCCGTAGCGGGGATGACGCAAGGTCAGTGTTTTCGCGTCGATGTCCTCCTGGAGCCGCCGGCGATATCCGATGGGCGAGAAGCCGGCGGAGTCGGCGTGTCGGTAGAATTTGGCCAGACGGTGGCTCACAGCGTCGATGTGGTCGTCGGTGGCCTGACCAGATTCGATGAGGCGTTCGAGCACCCGACTGCGGGGAAGCCGCTGCATCTTGACCATCCAGTCCACCGGGATTCCGCCGTCGACGCGAAACCCTCCGGCTGCTTTCGAGACGGGAACCACGGCCATGTACACGTGTGGGGCGAGCCGTCGGTTCAACTCCAGTTCGACGTTGCAGGCGTGTCGGCGTGCCTGCGGGGTGGTGTGGTCGAAGTAACGGGTGTGCAGTGGTTTCTTGAGCTTGTAGGCCCGGGTGTTGGTTAAGAAGACCCAGGCCATGTGGGTTTCGACGGTTTCAACGGTGTCGGTCGGTTCGGGGAATGCTTCCGGTCGGCGCAATGACGCGACTTTCCGGGCCAGCTCTTCGTAGAGTGCGCTGTCGACAGGTTGGAACATCTCGGATCCCTGACGGTGCAAAGAGTGTGGGGACCCAAAGATCGACGCGAAAGCGCTTGCGCCAAACGGCGCCTTCGGCGCAGGTGTTCGGTGGTGGGTGTTGGGTGGTAGGTGGTCGGTGTTGGGTGTTCGGTGGTAGGTGGTGGGTGTTCGGTGGTCGGTGTTCGGTTTGATGCTCGACCCGTAGCCCGGGGCTAGCCGTTGTTCAGGCTGCCCCGGCTTCTGAGGTGCGGCGTTCCACTTGGGATTGCTCTACCGCATCGAGCTTTGCGGCCAGCGAATCGAAGTCGAAGACGACTTCGTCGGCGTCGGTTTCGGATTGTTCGTCGGGGTCGCGGCGGTGCTGGTGGACCAGGTCTTCGAGGCGGGCGGCGAGTTCGTGGAGTTGCTGGCCCAACTGCTGGAGTCGTTGCTGGGCGTCGTCGCGTTCGGTCAATTGTTCGCGAAGTGCTGCTTTCTGGTCCATCAGCGGTTCAACGGTGTCGATGTCGTCGGCGGTGGAGATTCGGCGGTCGATGCGTCGGATCTGGGCGGTCAATTCGGCGGGGCGCACCGCGGCGACAGCCGCTTCGGCCTCTGCGATGCGTGTGGCGAGCTCGGTGATGAGGGTGATGACGCGATCGATGTCGTCGGTGTGGGGGGTACGTTCGCGAAGGTGCAGCGCCATGTTGGTTGCACGCCGGAAGGAGGCGGCGAGCCGGGGCGATTGAAGCTGTTCGAGAAGTTCGAAGTGTTCGCCCCCGATGGCACCGTCGGTCTTGAGGGCGGCGCGGTTGCGGCAGAAGTCGAACAGGTAGCTGCGGCACACTGCTGCGAGCCACCACTCGCGGAAGCGGTCGCCGATGGCGATCCAGCCGGTGGCGATGCCGGCGAACAGGGCGGCGACGACCAGCAGTGGAGCGATGACGGGAGCGTAAGGGGTGACGTTCAAAGCGGCGAGGAAGAACAGGATGAGCAGGGGAGTCCAGATGACGGCGGTGAGCGCGGCGTTGACGACATCGAGCCCGCTGAATCGGCGCTTCCAGCCTGGTTCTTCGCGGTGAGAGCGTGGGCGTTGGGCGATGCGAGCGAGCACCCCGGCGTCGTCGAGCCGTTTGTGCAACTGGTAGGCCCCCTGTCTGGAGAGGCCTCGGGCAAGCCCGAAGCGCTGAAGAACGTCGGCAGCAGGGACGCCGGATAGCCGCTTCGGTTTTACGGCGAGGTAATCGTGGTAGTCGTCGATCAGCTCGCGTACCAGAAGGTCGAAGTTGGCCTTTGCGGCGTCGTCATCGCTCAGAAAGCGGGGAGGGACGAAGACGACCCACTCCTGTGCGTGGGTCTGAAGGGGGGCGGCGAGTTCGAAGTGGTCACCGAACTGCTGCTGGAGCGCCTCCCAGGTGGGATGGTCGGGGATTGGGGGTCGGTCTTCGATGTCGCCGCGCAATGCATCGGCGAACTGTTCGGCGCTGTCGAAGCGCTGCTCGGGATGTTTGGCCATCGCCTGCATCAGCGCGTCGGCGACGTGGTTACGGATTTCGTCGGTGAACGCCCGGGGGTCGGCGACGTCGGCGTCGCGGTGCATGCGCATCACCGCCGAGGCGGAGTCGGCGCGGTAGGGGGGATGGCCGCAGAGCAGTTCAAATAGCAGGATGCCCATACTGTACAGGTCACTTCGGGCGTCGACGGCCAGCCCGTCGACGCGCTCAGGGGCCATGTATTCGACCGTGCCGAGTTGGCCCGACTCGTCGGCGGCCATCAGTTCTTCGGCCTGGCCGATGCCGAAGTCGATCAGTTTCGGGTTGTCATCGGCGTCAAACATCACGTTGTGCGGTTTGACGTCGCGGTGGATGATGCCCAGTTCGTGGCAGGCGGCGAGCGCGTCGAGCAGTGCCAGCCCGATCTCGAGGACTTCGTCTTCGGGCAGTGTATCGCGGCGGGTGAGCCGTTCGCTCAGATCGCCTCCTTCGCAAAGCTGCATCACGATGGCGGGGCGTGCGTCGAACTGCTCGGTGCTGAACACCCGGACGACCCCCGGGTGGTCGATGCGCTGCATCAGCGCCGCTTCGCGCTCAAATGCCTCGACCATCCCCTCGTCGTCGGCCAAATGGCCGTGCAGCAGCTTGACGGCGACGTCCATCTCGGCGGCGTTGTCATAGGCTCGATAGACGGTGGCCATGCCGCCGCGGCCGATCGGTTCGGAAAGCTGGAACCGGTCTGATTGCGCCGTTTCGTCGGGAGTTTGCTTCTGGTCGGTGGAGGTCGTCACGACGGCTCCTCGACGGTGACGAGTTCGTCCAACTCAGCCACCGCCTGCAGGCTGGTGGTCAGTTGCACCATTGCTTCATCGGTTTCGTCTCCGAAGTCGAGCACAACCTGCGGGTGGGCGGCGTCGGAGAGCATGTCGAGCATCGCCCCCCGAGCAAGCTGCAGGGTCGTTCGGTGGTGGGTGATCCGATGGACGGCCCGGTCGTGATCTTCGATGGCGTCGAGGACGCGGCGGCGTTGCTTTTGAAGTTCGTCGCGCCGTTGGGAGTCGGCCTTTTCGATGGATGCGTCGATCTGTTCGAGGTGGTTGTACAACTCGGCGGTGCTTTCGGACTGGAGATCGGCGTGGAGTTCGTCGAGTCGCTGCCCGGCGTCGAGCACATCGTCGATGAGTTGTTCGAAAGCGTCGGTGTCGGTTACACCGCCGCGGCGGGCGACGGAGATGGCAAGTACGAGCAGCTCGTACAGTTCGCGGCGGATTGCGTCGCTCTGGCAGTTGTTGAGCACCCGGGCGGTGCGCGAGGGGAGCTCGACGGTGTCATCGGGAAGGTCCACCGCTTCGAGCCGGTAGATCGGAATCATGATCGGCAGCCCGGCGATGGCGGGACGGTCGTCGTCGCTGATCCTGCTTTTGACCGCCAGTGTGCCGAAGCGTGTGCCCAGCAGACCGAACAGAAATGCGCCGGTGCACGCGGCGATCACTGTGGTGGACAATCCGAACCCGAGGGTGCCGAACACCCAGAGGTTGATCAGCAGGAAGATGGCCAGGGCCGTGGTAGCCATCGACTTTCGGTTCATCTGAGCGATGAGATTTGCCCCGATCACCAGGGCCATCAACGCGAAATAGAGCCCGAGGTAGACCATGATGCCGAAGAGAGCACCGATGTCGAAGGGGGTGTCCGGCGATCGGGCGTCGGCGATGATGTCGACGACGAGGGCCAACGACGTCAGCACAACAAGAGCCGCGCCGCCGAGGGCCAGATTGCGCGTTGACTTATCGAACTGGAATTTGCTGGTGATAGAGCGACGAAATCGGGCGAAACGCGAGGGAGCTTCTGTTTCGACGCGATGAGGAATCTCCCGTTGTTCGAGGCGCTTCGACACCCGGTGTGCATCCTCATCGTCGAGGCCCCCAAACAGGATGTAGGGAGGCCAGCGATATGGCGGGCCGAAGTCGGCGACCCGTTTGGTGTCTTCGTAGGTGTCGAGTAACTCCATCAGTTCGTTGAGTGTGTCGTCGGGTAGGTACTCCGGCTCGTCGTTGCGCTCGAACCAAACGTCGGGGTCGAAGGCTTCACGGGGCGAGATGATGCGAACCACCTTCGTGCCGGCGCCGGGGTTGCGGACCAGTCTGCGGAACTGGTGGCCGCAGTCGATGCAGGTGTGGGTGCCCTCGATGACGGCGGTGTCGCAGTTGGGGCAGGAGCGTGTGTCACGGGAGGCCCAGCGGTTCCACAACTGCTCGTCGTAGTCGCCGTCGAGGGCGCGGCGCATCTGTGCGGCGGTGGCAAAGCGGGCGCCGGCGTCGGTGGCGAGGGCGCGTTCGAGCAGATGACGAGCTGTCTGCGGCAGGTCATCGCTGCGCTCGGACAGCAGGCTTGTGGCGTCGGAGTGCGCCTGTTGGAATGCAGTGCGCATCGTGCCGTCGCCGGGCGGGTGGCCAAGCAGCATTTCGTGGGCGACGGCGCCGACGGAGAAGAGATCGGCGCGCCCGTCGTAGTCCATGCCCAGCACTCGTTCCGGGGCCATCGCCTCGAGGCTTCCCAGCACCTGGGTGTGCATCGTCAGCGCCACCAGCTCGTCGACGCGGGCGAGCCCGAAGCCGACGATGCGCCCGCGGCCCTCATTGTCGATGAGGATATGCTCGGCGTTCAGATCGCGGTGCAAAATACCGCGTCGGTGGGCCTGGGCGACGGCGGCCAGAACGTCGTCGAGAACCGGTCGGGCTTGCTGCCAGTCCAACGGCCCCTGGCGTTCGACGCGCTGGCGCACCGATTCGCCGTCGACGTACTCCATGACCAGCGCCAGGGTGTCGTCGTCTTCGAGCAGATCGTCGGCGCGGACCACCGCGGGGTGGTCGAGGCGCCGGACGGCGGCGAATTCGCGGCGCAGCCGTTGGCGAACCGCCTCATCATGGGCGAAGTGGTCGTGCAGAATCTTCAGCGCCACCTGGCGGCCCGTCGACGCGTCGGTGGCCCGGACCACTGTGGACATCCGACCGGTGGCAATGAGTTCGACCGGTTCGTAGTCGGAGAGAGGGTCGGGCCAGTTGTCGGAGGTGATCGAGTCCATGTGTATTTGGTGCCACGTCGAGGGGGGCTGGGCAAGGGGCGGGGATGTAGAGCGGCTCGATGTGTAAGAAGGAGGCTCGATGTGTAAGAAAAGGAGATGTGGAGATAGTGGAGATAGGGAGATATATAGGGGAGCGATGCATCTGCCGGCGCGGTGGACGTTTAAAGATCCTGGCTGTAGGGATGCGGAGGGAAGCTGCGGTAGGGACGTTTATCCGTTGTCGAGTACCTGAGGCGATTGGGAAGGCATGGATACTTTGAAATCTCTGACCGTGACGATGGGGATTGTCATTGTGGGAAGCACACTTCTCGCCGGGTGTGACGGTGACACAGAGTCACCGCCGGAGGCCGAACCGGCGGAGGCTGTGGAAGCCGAAGAGCCTCGGGAAGAGGATCAACAAGAGCCAGCCGAGCAGCAGCCAGGTGCGGCAGCCGAGCCGCAGCCGACGCCACACGGAGAGGATGAAGAGCAGTGGCCCGGCTCGCTTTCGGAGCCCCAGCTCAGTTACATCTCCGGGGGGACCGTGGCGGTGCCGGTCGATATGCCTGAATCGGTACGTCGGGAGACCCCGGATTATCCGGAGGCGCCCTGTGTAGGGTTTGACCCCGACAAGTTGGAGGGGCATTACGAAGAGTTAACGGAGATCGACGTGGTGGTCCCGGACGGGGTCATTCGCCTGGAGCTGCGGGACATTGAAGGGCAGACGCCCGGAAGCGACAGCATCCCCGGGTGCTGGCATGTGCGGCGCAGTGAACCTGTGCAACAACTGGAGGAGATCGAGTCGTCGATCACCTTTGTGGCCCCGCCCGGGGTACTCTCGCCAGATAAGAGGCTGAGCCTGCCGGAGAGCAGGATGGTCGATGACGCTGACATTGATGACGCTGTGATTCGGGGCGTGTGGTCACGATTCGTCGATGCTCTCGGTTCGGGCCCGCGAGAACGCGTGGAGCAGCGAATGCCGGAGTTGTACGAGGAGGGAGAACCGAATGAACGTGAAATCGCCGAGTATGTCGACGCGTATGACATGGGCTTTCCAGAACCCTACCGGTTGCTGATGGTCGTCAATATCCCACACGGTGACAATGACTGCTACTCGACAGGCTATCTAGTAGACGAAACGGGGCGAATATTTGAAGAGGTGGAGCGGAGAACGCAGCCTCCGGGCTGTATCGAACCCGAATTCGTTGTCGAACTGTTGGGTGACGGCCCCAAGGGTATGGCATACATGTACAATGCGACCGGTCCAGATGAAGCGAAATGGTTGAGCCTCGATGACGAGGGGGAGCCGACGACAGTGCAGATGAGTATTCGGTCGGGCTGGTAAGTGAATTCAACGTGTTAGGAGCCACAATGATCAGCAGGCGAGATGTTGGGTTTGCGGGGTGGATAGTCGCGGTGAGTCTGGTGGTGGTTTCGGGGTGTGATTGTAACGGCGAGCCGGAAGAGCCGGGGCTGCAGCTACAGGAGGACCCGGAGGTGCTCCCGGAGACGATCAGGGAGCCGTCGGTCAGCCGCGTTATCGAAGGACGGGCATCGACGGGCAGGGTTTTCGCCCCGAAGCCGGTGCTCGAACAGATCGGAGAACACGGCGAGCCCATCGACTACGAGGCCGAAGAATGGCCCGAACCGTTTCATGACCTCAAAGCCGTGGAGGTGCTCACCACCGATGGCCCCGGGCGGCTGGAGTTGACCACCGTGGAGACGCTGTGGGACGAACAGGGTACTCAGCAACATCAGGTGCTGGTCACGGAGCCGACGGATCGCTTCGCTGAGCAGAACCTCAGTTGGACCTTCGTGGCCGCACCGGGAAAGATGCCGAGTGACGCAGCGGTTCGCGATGTGGTCACCGGCCCGGTTGACGCGTCGGTTGCCCGCGAGATCTGGGAACAGTTTATCGCTGGCGTCAAAGCGCTGGATCATAGCCAGGCTGTTGAGGCTATTGAGGAAACTGGGAAGGCTGATGCGTCGGATGAGGCCTTGAAGGATCACTTTAACGGTGTCGAGTTGGATGTTGTGGAGCAGTTTGACCAGTTGGTGACGGTTCGGGTGGTCACCGAGGCAGGGCCCTGCGTGTCGGCGGGCTATCTGGTAGGCGGCGGGGATCGACTCAAGACGGCGAAAGAGCCGCAGTTCGGTGCGCATTGTTTCAGCCCGGAGGCGCTGGTCGACCGGGATGGAGAGGGAGACTGGGAGATCATCTACCCCTTCGGTGAGCACGTGCATCCCCACTACATCAAGGCGATGGGGTTTGATGACGAAGGCCACTCCGAGGTTGAGCGCCTCAAGCGGGTTGAGTGACAGCATTGCTGCTGTGGTTGTACGCAGGGATTTGTCGGGAACGTTTACGGCGTGGGGGCATCAGGGGTAATCTGCGGCCAGCGAGTCAGAAAGTTATTCGAAAAGGAGACGTGATGAGAGCTGTAATAGCGCTGAGTTTGACCGTGTTGCTCGTTGGATGTGGAACGGCTTCACCGGAGGCGGATGAATTGGATCCGGCCGAGAAGGTGGTGGTTTCGAAGGACGATGCAACCTCGCGAATCTCGCCGGACGAGGACGTGTCGATTGTCTGGCTTGCAGAAGGAAACAACGCCTACGTCGGTGAACTTCGCATCAAGGCCGGCGCCGAGGTTGCGGACCACGACCATGAGTCTGAGGAGTATCTGTATGTGAAGCAGGGCGGTGGGGTTCTGACGCTTGACGGCGAAGATCACGATCTTTCGGAGGGGACGGCGGTGCTGATTCCGGAAGGAGCGGAACACAGCTTTGTGAACGGCGACGAGATGACGGTGGCGTTGCAGGTGTTTTCGTCGCCCGACGGTGCTCAGCGGTACCTGGACTGGGAAGAGGGAGAGCTTGCGGAACCGGAGCCGGTCCAGGAGCGTGAGCGCCGACGCCCGGGAGATCAGCAGGATGACGGCGAGCGGCGACGCGACACCCAGCAGGACGATGACGGAGAGCGGCGTAGACAGCGCTGAGTGCCCACCGACCCATCAGGCTGATTGACGGCGTCTCGCTTCTGCGGGGCGCCGTTTTGCAATTTGTAGGGGGATCGGGAACAATGGCGTCGCGAACTGAACAACGACTCACTGTGTGATTTTCTCCCGTGGAGCCCGGCGATGCGAAACGTCGTATGCCTCTGTTCGATAGTCTTGTTGCTTTGGTGTGTCGGATGTGCGGAGGGATCGCTGGACGAACCGGTGGATAACGACACCGAGAATGCAGTCGATAACAACGACGACAATGATCGGGATGAGAACACCGACAACGACGGCAACAACGACGCCAATAACGACGACAACGCCAACAACGCCAACAACGACACCGATCCCTGCGACGATGTCGACTGTGACGGCGATCAGGTGTGTGACCCGTCGGGCCCGGAGTGTGTGGGATGTCTCGACAGCGATGACTGCCCC
>SKMT01000097.1 GCA_007120915.1 Myxococcales bacterium
CGGTCATCCCCGCCAGCAAGGCGGCCTCTTCGACGTCCAGCTCGTCGACGGTCTTCCCGAAGTAAAACCGGGCCGCCTCAGCAATTCCGTTGGTGCCATGACCCAGGTAGATGGTGTTCAGATACATGTACAGAATGTCTTCTTTCGACAGGTTCTGCTCCAGCTCTCGGGCCAGGATGATCTCCTGGATTTTGCGCTCGTAGGTCTGTTCGGGGGTCAGAACGATGTTCTTGATCAACTGCTGGGTGATCGTGGAGGTGCCGCGCATCCCCTGGTCGTAGCGAAACGCGAAATAGACGGCCCGGACCATCCCCAGATAGTCGATGCCGTCGTGGGTCATAAACTCGCTGTCTTCGGCGGCGAGAAAGGCTTTCTGCACATCCGTGGGGATTTCATCCAGGGGCACCAGCGTGCGGCGCTCCCCGGGCACGTGAAACTCGGCGATCAGGTTGCCATCGTTACAGAATACCTGGGACAGTTGCGGCGGATCGTAGTCCTCGCGTTCCAGCAGCTCCGGCAGATCGCGTCCGTAGTAGTAGAACATGCCGGCGACGGCGCTGATGCCGGTGAAGCCGATGATGGCCACGGCGAGTATCAGCCACTTTGTGAAGCCCAGGAGGCGTCGCTTAAATGTCTTGTCTTTTGGCGATGATGAGCCCGATGCCATGATGCAACCTGATGAGTGGTGTTATCGGCTCCAGGAGGTGCTAACAGTAGATGGCGGCGAAATGATTTCGAACCGGTCGCCGACTGAGCCTCTGTTAAATGTAGACGGCCCCCGTAGGCGGGTCGAGAAAACAGGGGCATACGGCCCACAGGGTAAAGGGGTACGATGGGGGGTTCAAGACGGGTTCTAGGTGCTGGGCGCTGGGCGCTGGGCGCTGGGCGCTGGGTGCTGGGCGCTGGGCGCTGGGCACTGGGCTCTTGGTGCTGGGTGCTGGGCGCTGGGCGCTGGGCGCTGGGTGCTGGGCTCTGGGTGCTGGGTGCTGGGTGCTGGGTGCTGGGTGCTGGGCGCTGGGTGCTGGGTGCTGGGTGGTCGGTGTGGGGTCATTGTTGTTTGTCGGTGTCGAGGAGGTCTTCGCCCCAGCGTTTCCAGTTGTCGGCGGCGGTGTTGAGCTGTTTGGCGGTGTTGGGGTGATCGTCGGCGCAGTCGCGAAGTGACTGGACGACGTCGTCGAGGTTCGCCCCGAAGGTGGCGTGATGGCGGGCGGTCAAGAGCGCCTGGTGTACCGGCATCTCCAGCGCTCGGAGTGCTTCACCGACGTCGTCAACGTCGACGTCGCCTCCGGCGAAGGCGCGTTGAATTCGGCGGGCCTGGCGCTGTTTTTCTTGCAGTTCGCGGCGTTGTTCGTCCACGCCCATCTGCCGATGTTCTCCGGCGTCGAACAGCGCCGCAATTTCGGCCTGGGCGGCCGCCGTACAAACCGCCGCTTCGTCGGCCTGTGGCGCCGAGGCGGTCACCTCGGTGTCGGGAAGTGCCGGGGGCGTGTCCGCGGCGCCGATGCGAAGCGATCGGCCCGAAAGGTTGTTGCCTTCAAAGGGATTCCATCGGATCGACTCCGGGGCAAAGACACCTTCGAAGGAGTCCTGGAAGCGGTGGTCCAGTGTCTGTCGGGGTTCCCCGGAGAGTTTCAGCCAGTCGAATTGGCCGCCGGCAGCACCGTAGGTCGGGCTGTCGCCGAACGCTGCCGGTGGCAGGTCGGCGCCGATGCGCAGCGCGGCGTAGTCTTCGCCGTCGACTACATCGAAGTACAGCTCCACGTCGGTGGATTGAGCACGGGCGGTGGAGGTGAGGGAGCGGGCGATCGGGCGCAATGGTTCGGCGACATCTGGGTCGTCAAAGTACAGCTCTCCTCCCAGCGCATAGGTCGGTTCATCGTCGGCTCCCCGGGGCGGCGCCTCCAGGATGCGGATGGCGGCGGAGTCGGGGCCGCCATCGGTCAGTAACCTGACCAGGGAGGCGAGTTCGGCGGTCAGTTCGTCCTCGCTTTCGGTGAGTTCATCCGCCGAAGTGGTCATCACTTCGATCAGGTCGACCAGGTGGCCGGGCAACTGGCGGCGTACATTCCGGGGTATGTCGATGCCATCGGCCATCAGAAGCGAGTCGAGCCCCACCGGCCGGTCCACCGCTGCAAACAGTGCACCCTGGAGCCACTCGATGTGATCTTCGATGTGCCCGGAACTGATGTCCCAGCGGCTGGTGCCGGCAGCAGAATCGATGTCAGCGGCTGCGATCCGCCAGGTGGCGATGGTGGTGTAGTCGTCGTCGACATCGAAGGCGGGCAACTTCTGGAGGTAATCGTCAGGGATGTCGTCGGCGCCGTCGACATGCGAGGAGATGGAGTCGACGGCGAGCCCGTCGTCGCCGATGTCAGCGATAACAGCCACGTCGTCGCGAATTGGGTCGATGTCGCCGAACACCCGGGTGCGAAGAGCACGCATCATGGTGGCGAGCCGATCGTAGTCTCCGTCTTCGGCATCGTAGGACTCGATCAGATACTGAGCGGCGGCGATACGCCGCAGCCCGTCGGTGCGCATGTAGTAGCCGGGGCCATCGTTGCTGAGAAACGCGGCCATCGCCGCCGTGGGTTCGTCGTGGCCGACGCGGTCGAGCAACCCGGAGCGCTGAGACGATACATCGTGGTCTTCGAACAGCTCGTCAAATTGGTCGCCTCCGACCTCGGTGATCAACTCGATGACCAGCAGTTCGTCTTCGCTGCGCACGTCGACGATCCGGTCGCAGATATCATGGCGATCGTCGAGACACAGCAGCTCGAACTGTTCCTGATGCCGGGCTGCGGACGTGATGGGGATGGCGATGATCGCGGAGATGTGGGGGATCCACTCCTGGTCGTCGTCGCCTCTGGCAGATGCGGGGTCGGCGTAGTCGAAGAATCGGCGAGTATCGTCGTCGACGGCATAGCCAATCCAGGCGTCACCGGTGACGTCCTCCAGGTCCAACGGGGGCAGAGGATTGTGGTCGTGGGGGCCTGCAAAGCGGCGGATCTGGCGCATGCGACGGCGTTGATGCGCCCCCTGAAGCAACGTCGACAGCAGAAGGCGTGCACCCCATTCCTCATTCGTTTCGGCCCAGCGAATCCAGTCGTCTTCGTCGATGTTGACAAGCTCGTCGTGCTCTGAACCCAACTCCTTGATCTCCTCGGCGGCCACGAAGTCTTCACCACAGTGGGGGCAGGGAACCGATTCGTGGTGCACCAGATCCCGGTGTTCGGGGCAGGCATACTCGCCCTCGCGGAGCTGATGGGGGTCGGAGGGCTCAACGTACGGTGTGCTGTCGGGATGAAAGGGCTCGGCGAGCGCCTCGGTGCTGAACTTCTCCTCCGGTGGGCTGTAAGGATCGAGGTGGGGGTCGAAGGTCTGTTCGGGGAACAGTGCGGCGGTGATGGGTCCACCGGTGTCGGCGAGTGGGACCCGGGCGACCATATCGACGTGGTCCGGGAGCGCGTCGACGGCTGGAGTCTGAGCGTTCCGTTCGAGCACGGAATGAGCATCGATGGTGGTGTCGTCGCCGGTGGCACAGCCACTGAGGACGAGCAGGACCAGGACAAGAGGCAGTAGAGCAGTTCGCAACATCGGTCACTCTTCGTCGGAAGCAGTGTCGTCGTCGATAGCCTGTTCAAAAAGTTCGCGAGCCTCCCGGGTTTCAGGCAGTTCACCGCCGGAGATCTGGTCGACCACCGGCATCTGCCAGGTCACGGTGTCACCCACAGCCGTACCGGCGGCGATATAGTGGCCCTGAGGATCGACGGTCAGTGCCGTCGGTTCTGCGCTCAGCCCGGACAGTTGCAGCGCGACAGCACCGTCGTTGGGGTCGATCAACACCACAGAGCCCGGTTCGGTGGCGGCGATCAGCCAGCCGTCGGGATGGAACTGAAGCACACCGACGTCGGCGGTGATGTCGGTGTCGGTGCGGCGGGTTTCGGCCCATGCGCCGTCGTCGTCGGCTTCCACGATGGCGAACTGGTGTGCAGCTTCGGGATGGTCATCGGGACTGAAGGCGAGGCCGAGTCGGCAATCATCATCGAACGCGGCAGCCGTGATGCGATGTTGATCACCGGGGTGGATGCGCTCGATGAGGTCGCCGTCGAGGTTGCGGATGTGCATCTCGTCGTCCAACTCGGCGATGGCGACGACGTTGGCGTCGGGGCAGGCGTCGGCTCGAGTTATCCGATCGATATCATCGACCATCGGTTCCGCGGACGGTGAAAACAACCATCGGTCGTCGACCCCGACCAGAAGCCATTCCTTGGTTAATGTGGGCTGTGCTTCGAATTGTTCGCGCACCTGATCTTGCGCCTCGTCTCGCGCCTGGCGGTACACCCGAGGTTCATTGGGGCCGAAGATGCCGGGCTGGATGTCTTCTCGTTGTTCTTCGAGTTGTTCTTCGAAGTCATCACCGAGCCGCCGTTCCAGCTTTTCGTAGGTCAGTTTCTCGATCTTGTCTTCTGCCTGTTGGTCGGTGAGTCGGTGGAGCCCGAACTCTTCGTCGTCGTAGCTGATGTGATGCACCTGCGCAGCACCGGCTTCGTCCAACGCCGCTTCGTCGCCGGAGGGTAGGTTTTCAGTGGTGGGACAACCGGTGAGGTTTCCGTCGTCGATCGACCACTGACCGACAGCCAGCCGCTCGGTCGACTCGGAGTAAGGATCGGTGCGACGCTGATTGAACCCGGTGTTGAGAATGGAGTTGTCATCGGGGATGAATTGTGCAGACAAGGGCAGAAAGCCGGGCACGGTCTGAGCGAGCCGCCCCGACTCGGTGTCGCGAACCAGCAGGCTGTGGTTGAGTCCGAACACGGAGGTCAGAAGCCGGCTGGAATCACCGGAGAACTGAAGAGAGGTGGTGGTGCCACGGGTACCAAAGCGCAGGGTGCGGAACCCCTCGCGGTGCTCATCGACCCAGGCGAGCACCGGTTCGTCGCGGTCGTAGGAGGACGAAGAGGTGTTGCCCAGAACCATCGGGGAGTTGGTCACCGATGCGTGGGCTTCCTCGACAATGTGGATGCTGCAGGGGGTGGCGGCGACGCAGTCGGCGTCGCCGGTGTCTTGCCCGCCGTAGGAGGTGCCGAGGAGCTCCTGTTGCAGCTCTTCGGCGTCGTCGTCGGGGGGGCGTACCCCGGCGATCAGCGATTGTAACTGCTCGTCGGGTACGTCATTACAGTCGGTGGGAACCGTCTCTCCGTCGGTCAGGTCGATGGCCAGTCGGTGGCGCGATCGCTGGTAGTGAAACAGGGGCGTGAGGGGCAGTTCGCCACCCTCATCGGCCGCGAAGGTGATCGCGATTTCGCCTCGGGTGTGAATCGCCGGTGTCAGCGGCTGGTCACAGTTCAGAATCGGTTGGGGCAATGTTTCTGGCGTTCCGTCGTAGCCGTCATAAAGCCCGGCAGAAATCATGTCGTCGCCGGAGTCCGGTTCGCTGTGGGGCAGCGAGGCTTCCTCGTCGTCTTCGCCCCAGGGGCAGGAGCCGAAGGCTGCGAGGACTTCCTGCTTGTTCAGGTCGATGGCGTAGACGTTGTCGGCGATGGCATACAGCGTGTTGCCGTCATCGGCGAGGCGGAACTCGGCGGCCGGAACCCCGGAGAGCGTCACTTCGAAGGAGGTGCCGTCTTCTCGCTCAAACTCCAGCCCCTCGTCGCTGTTGCGGACCAGATGTCCCGAGGACAACAGCTTGTGCCAGTCGTGAAAGGCGCGCTTCGCCCACAGGGTGGTCTGTTCGGTGTCGTCCAGATCATCCAACGGGCGCTGTTCGATGATCAGTGGACCGCGGCGGTAGGCGGGGCGAACAAAGGTCAGCGTGTTGTCGTCGGTGACAACCGGGGGCAGATGAGGAGAGGTGTCCTTGCGGTGTATCTGTGGGAAACGACGGGCCGGGGTGTCTTCGTCGAGATGGATCTCTTCGATGTGGCTGTCGCCAGTTTGAAGATCGACGATGATCAGACGCTGCCCGGCGACGGTGGTGATAAACTCGTCGTTCCAGTGCATCGTCGCGTTGTCGACATCTCGCGCCCGGTCGAGGGTTACGTCGTCGGCGTCGAGGGGCAACTCGAAGCGCTGCAGTTGGGTTCCCGTCTCTTCGTCCCACACTACCAGAGAGGTGGGCGCGAGTTGTTCGAAGTCGGGACCGTCATCCGGGTTGTGCACGGGCATCCCGAAGTATTGCTGGGGTTCTTCACCGACGTGAAAGGTAGCGAGTCGATCGCCGGTCGGGGAGGGGACAGAGCCGTGGATCGGCGCCAGAGCTCCCCCGTCGGCCCATCGGGGGGGGAGCACGGGGATTTCGGCATCGGAGATGGCGTCGACTCCGGACCGGCTCAGATCGTTGTACAGCTCGTTGGGACAGGAAAATTCACGGCAGTGGGCGGTGATGTTTTCGGGGATGAACCCCGCGTCGTCGATCCACTGTGTCAGCGAGTCGACCTGTTGAGGTTCGTCGAGGTGGTATCCGCGCACAAGTCCTGCCAACAGGGTGCGATGAAAGCTGTTGCGATTGCGCTTCAGTTGCCGTGGGGAAAATTCACACTGTTCGATGGCCGTTTCGTCGTGGGCGCCATCGTGAAAGATGGCCCACCAGACGCCGAGGTTGCCGCGCTTATCGCTGGAGAGTGCCTCCGTGTATTCACACAGATGGAGCACCGCCGATTCGACACGGTTCGGGTCGTGTAGTTCGGCGACCGTATCGTCGGGGATATCTTCGAGTTCGGGGGCGACCAACTCGTTGAGAACTTGATTGTCCGTTCCCTCCGGATCATCGACGAGCGCGTCGTCGAGGCGTTCGTCGTTTGTGTAGATCAGGGCGACCAGAAAGTGGGGGATCCTCGCCGGTTTGTCTCGCCCGCCGCGACGGCCTCCGGTGGGCCAGAAGTCGGCGGCAGCACGCCTGGATACTGTCTCGTAGCGCGGTCCCCAGTAGGAGGCGGTCTCGATGTCATCTGCCAGATAGGCAAGTGTCATCGGTGTTTTGGTTGTGCGCACTCGATCGAAGGCCGGCACGGTTCCGGTAAGGCGTTTGTCCGCCGCTTCGATCCGCTCCATTGTCTGGTCTGCAAGCAGGTCTGCAAGTGAGGCTCGCCACTGCAACTGCTCGGGGGCGCTGCGCTGGAGGACCAGCGCCTCATCGAAGTTGACGTTCACTTCGTCGAGGGCGTCGAACAGCGCTTCGAGTTGTTCGAAAAGCCCGGGCTTGTCGTCAATCCACTCGTAGAGAATGCGGCGGGCGTGGTGAAAATCACCCAGTTGATAGGCCGTGCGAGCACAGGGGATGACGAACGCATCGATCACCGGGGAGTCGTCCAGCGATTCATCGCAGATCTGTGCCGCTTCGGCGAGGGCATCGTCATCGTGGGGGCGGCGTGTATGCAGGTCGTCGAGCCGTTCGACCCGGTACTGGTCCAGCGCCCGGCGTTGGATACGAGGATGGTAGGGATCGACGGTGAGGAGGTGTTCGTAGGCACGCTCAATTTTGTCGTCGCCGCGGCGTTCGGAGAGCCCGGCGCGAAGGGCCTGCTCGGCGAGTTCGAGTCGGATGGCGTCGTCGACGACGGAGTCGTCGGCCTCCAGTGCCGCTTCGAGGGCGTAAAGCGCCTCTAGCGGATAGCCCTCGTAGGCATTGACTCGGGCGGAAGCGAGGTGAAACTGCGCCGGTTCGTCGACACCGATGTCGGTTCGCAACTCGTCGAGTTGTTCGGCCGCTTCTTCGGCGCTGATGTTGCGTTCCACAACCTGGCCGCGAAGCTGTTCGGCCGGATGGTCGGAGTCGAGCAGATCCGTGGTGTCGGGCTGCGGAGGGGTCGAGCAGGCGACAAGCGTTAACAGCGCGGCGACCACCAGTTTCAGCGGGGGGCTATCCATCGGATTGAGCTCGCGGGAGAGAGACGAACTTAGTGCTGACTTACAACGGTGGATTATCACGCGTGGAATTGAAGGAAAAGCCGTGCCCACCCGCGTCGTCGGGCATGCTGGTTTTGAGTATGGGTAACCTGTACGGTTAGGTGCTGACTATTTTTCTGCTGCCACACCGGGAGGCCCCTGCATGAAGTCGATGATCTGGCTGAAGACTATTGCTGTCACCGTTGCGTTCGCAATGGTTGTGTCTGCAGGCTGTGCAGACGACGAATCGCCCGCTGAAGACGAGACAACCATCGATGATGCGTCGGCGCTCTGTTTCGGTGTGGCGAATCCTGCGGAGCCGGGATATCACGACGCAGAGGGCGAAACCGAACTGCATGTGTATCTGGATGCCGAACAAGTTCCGGAGTGTACCTCCGAGGTCAGCGGGGAGTGTGAGGCGACGATCGACGATGACGAACTGGTCATCGAACAGGATCTGACGGCAGTGGTCGATGAGGACGAGTGTCCCGACATCGAACAGGGCGTTGCGGTTGACTGTGGTGTGGTGGAATTGCAGGAGGAGTCAACCACTGTGCAGGTGGGCGGGGAGAGCTATGACCACAGGGTGCCCACCGGGGACGATGCCCACGCATCAGGTCCTCTCGGCCCGGAGTGGAGTGACTGTGTGGGAGTTGGCGAAGATCGCACCGACGACGATCCCGACGACGTCTGTGTTGAGCCCGTCGGTGATGGCGATGACGCGGTGCTGGTCTCGGCGATCCACGAGGTGGGAGAAGCATCCTGTGTCGACGACTACACCATCACCTGCGGTGTAGAGGAAGACGACGGGGAAATCGTCGTCTCTTCCAGCGGGTCCTATCGGTGGGTCGGTGGGGATAATGGTGGCTGCACCGCCGATATCTGGGACGTGCGTGCGGACTGCGCTGAGGTAGCCGTGTCCGAGGGGAGCTACGACATTGTCTTCGGTGATGAAGAATTAGAGATCGACGTTCCCCTGGATGATGAACACTGCAGCGGGGAGTAATTCGGCGGCGTTGGTCGGAGAAAGAGCCTGTTATGACCAGGGTTATGATGATCCATGACGATCGATTTGCCGAGAGAGTCATGTTTGACGTTTTTAAGAGCCCTGTGTGCCTTGCGCCACAGGTGAACAGCTTTGACCAGCTACCCGCGAAGGCCCTCCCCCCACATTTGCGGCGGGCTTGCCCCGCCGCAACGATACCGACGGGACAAGCCCGCCGGTATCAAACTTGGTAGAGAGGCGGCGGAGCTAGCTATCCAAACCTGTTTCACCCGCGAGACAAGCTCGCAGGGGTCTGAACCGTCCATACAATCCCCTGACGCAATATGCCCCGGCCCAGCCCGTAGTAAGGGTTAGCTGTTCTGACCTCAATTACACGGGATTCGGGCAGGGGCGAGAGCCGGGGCCAGGGCCAGGTTGCGGCGGTCGCTGATCGCCGCCGATCATAGTGGCGGCGTGTCGCTGCTGGATGCGAACGGACGCAAGAACTATATTGCGCCGTTGAAACTGACAGATGCGTGGCATGAACGGGAGCAAAATAATGTGGAATCAGAAGTATCTGGGAGTCGGAATCGTCGTCGTCTCCCTGGTGGTTGTGGTGGCTGCGGGGGCCTGTTCGGACGATGCAGAAGAGGAACAACAGCAGGACGACGAGCACGTCATCGACGCCGAAGGGATCGAACTGCTCGACGATCCCGACAGGTGTGAGACCGGCGAAAATGAGCCGGCGGGGCTGATGCTGACCTGGCAGCAGGACCCAACGACCACGATAACCATCGACTGGCACAGCCACGACGAACAACCGCGTGATACGCTCTGTTTTCGTGAGGCCGACGACGAGCAGTGGACCTACCTCGCCGAAAGCGCCGGGTTTGACGTGCCGCACCTGAGCCGCCAGGGCTTCCGCACCGAATTGGCCGATCTGCAGCCGGATACGGAGTATGTCTTCCAGGTCGGGGAGTTCGACGAAGAGTATCGGTTCCGCACCATGCCCGAGGACATCGACGAAGAACCGGTGGTCTTCGCCACCGGTGGGGATACCATGCACGCCCCGGAGATGTTCGAAGACGTCAACGAGGCGGCGATGCAGTATGAGCTGGACTTTATCGCCTGGGGCGGTGATCTGGCCTACGCCGA
>SKMT01000132.1 GCA_007120915.1 Myxococcales bacterium
CCGCTGCCGACCATCGCGAGCGTCAACGGGCCCGCAGTGGGAGGTGGCCTGGACATGGTCGCTGCGTGCGACCTCGCCATCGCGGGGAGCTCGGCGACGTTCATGGTCGCCTTGGTCTGTTGGACGTCGTCGACGCTCTTCTGGTGGGTGAGCGTGGCGTCTTTGTAGGCGCCGGACTGCTGGTAGATGAAGATACTGTCGCCCAGCTTGATTTCGTCGCCATTCTTGAGGTGACGTTCTTCGTTGGGGCCGAGTTGTTCGCCGTTAACGAAGGTGCCGTTGGAGCTGTTCATGTCGCTGACCTGCATCCCGTGGGGGGTGCCGATCAGGAGAGCATGGCGCTGAGAGGTGGTTTCGTCTTCGACCTGGATGTAGTTGGCGACGCCGCGGCCGACACTGGCCATGCGTTCGCCGACATGAAACGCCTTGCCGTCGACGTTACCGGTTTTTCCGATCACCCAGTTGTATTTGACCTCCCGGTCGGGATGGGGGACGGCGCCGGCGCTGCTGGTGGTCCGTGCCCTGGGGGTGGGTTGGCCGGAGGCGGGCGGACGGGAGCCGCTTTTGGACTGGCGTATCAGCAACACGCCGATGATGATGAATGCAATGAGTACAACCCCCCCGAACACGAGAAGTTCGGTTTGCATAAAATGGTATCCGCGATCGGTACAGATGAGCGAAATTGTGCCTGAAATTGCCCCACGGGGGGTATGCTAATGGGGCAGCAGCAGGTGTACAACTTTTTTCACTACGCTCTACCGGTTACGGCTCTTCGATCAAATCGATGGCAGTATCGTGCACATGATCGGCCACGTCTGCAGCTTCACCGGCGGTGAGCAGTTCGATGAAGGTTTCGTAGGCGCCGATGGCGTTCAGCACCAGTGCCAGTACCACGGCCGCGAGGATGACGGTGCGCACATGCCACATCCAGGCGTTGGGGAACCAACTGGTGGGAGCGATATTCAGCCCCTTTGCCAGTTCATCGCGGGCGTCGGTGTAGAACCAGCCCACGAACACAACCAATAGCGCCATGCCCAGCGGCAGCAGCAGGTCGGCGACGACCCCGTCATAGAAGGTGAGCGTCGTCTGGCTGAAGGCGGTGGGGATGCCCACCAGGAAAATCAGCGAGCCTACACCCAGGGTCGCCGGGAGCCGATTCACCTCGAAGTTGTCGATCACGTAGGAGACGACCACCTCCAGAATCGAGATGGCGCTGGAGACGGCGGCGATCAGTACGGTGCCAAAGAAGACCAGCCCCAGGATGTTGCTGCCCGGCGCTTCGGCGATGGCCCCGCCCAGCCCGATGAACAGCGATCCCGGCCCGCCTTCGCCGGGGTCGATGCCCACGGCGAACAGCACGGGGAAGATCACCAGCCCCACCAGCACGGCGATGCCCGTGTCCAGGCCCACAATCCAGCCGGAATCAGCGACCAGATCGTCGTCTTTGGCCAGGTACGACGAGTAGGTGATCATCGCTCCCATTCCCAGCGACAGGGTGAAGAATGCCTGTCCGGCCGCCGCCGGCAAAATCTCCAACCAGCTTTCGCTTAACACCTCCAGATCGGGGGCCAGGTAGTACTCCACACCCTCCATCGCCCCGTCGAGGGTCAGCCCGTAGAACATCAGCATCAGCAACAGCAAAATGATCGCCGGCACCAACAGCTTCACGCAGATCTCGATGCCTTTTTCGATGCCCATGGCCACGATACCGATGACCACCGCCATAAAGAGGGCGTGAAGCCCCAGGGCAACCCACCCCTCGGAGATGGCGCCGAAATATGCCGCCGGGTCATCGAAGTACCCGCCGGTGATACTTCCTGCGGTGTACTGCAGGGTCCATCCGGCGACTACGGAGTAGTACGACAGGATCACGAAGCCGGTGATCACGCAGATCACACCCACGAAGGACCACTTGCCGTGGCCGAGCTTCTTGAAGGCGTTGATGGGGTTTCGCTTGGAGCGGCGGCCGATGGTGAATTCAACCAGCATCGCCGGCAGACCGATGGCGATGATGAACGCCAGGTAGATGATCAGAAAGGACGAACCACCCTGCTCGCTGACCTGGAAGGGAAACCGCCAGATATTGCCCAATCCCACCGCGCTGCCGACGGCGGCGAGAATGAATCCCATCCGGGTGCCCCAGTGTTCTCGGGTGCTCGGCGTCTCCATCGGTACCTCCGGTTGCGACTGCTCTGGACCGTTATTTTCACCATGCGGCGCGTGCGCTGAGTGTTGGCCAGGTGGTGCACGGCGTCAAGAGGCTGGCGCCGGAGGCGCATTGCCGGCAGGGATGCCAGCGCTCCATATCAGAGTCCGTGCCCCGAACAGCGTCAGTGTTGTACGACGTCGCCGTGATGGATGACCCACACCGGCTCGGCGGCGGCATCGATGTCGTCGAGTGGGTCGTGTTCGACAACGAGCAGATCAACGCGAGCGCCGACGGTGATTTCACCGACTTCACCGGGCTTGCCCAGAAACCGGGCCGCCGTGGAGGTGGCGGCGACGAGGGCGTCGTGAGGGGAGAGCCCGGCGTCGACGAGCAGCCGAAGCTCGCGATGGAGGCTGGCGCCCGGGACCAGC
>SKMT01000149.1 GCA_007120915.1 Myxococcales bacterium
ATTTATCGAACGGCTGGCGACCAAAACGGAAGTCGAGCAGGCCGCCCGCGACATCGCTTGCAGCAGCGAGTCGATCACCGACATTGTAGAGATGGCTGAAGGTTACGTCGGCTGGAGCCGGGGGCGCATCAAGCTGATGGCTTCTCAGCTCGAAAAGCTCATCGAAAAGAAGCAGGCGTAAGGTTTCGCGCGCCCAGCGCCCAGCACCCAGCCCCCAGCGCCCAGAGCCCAGCGCCCAGCGCCCAGCACCCAGAGCCCAGCACCCAGCGCCCAGCACCCAGCGCCCTTGTTTTCACAACGGATGTGCTCACTTTCCGGGTCGACGTACCGGCACCGCTCGGTGTTGGAGACGATGACGTATCTTCGTTGGCCCGTGGTGTTTTCCAGGGAGGTCGAACATGTTCAAAAACGCGTTGCGCCTGCCCTTTCGGCTTCTCGGGATACCGGTGTATCTGGATGTCACCTTCCTGATCATTTTGCCGATCCTCGCCTGGCTGATCGGAGCCCAGCTCGAGGAGTTCTTGTTGCTGACCGGGCTCGACGAGGTCATCGCCATCGAGCCGCTGGTCACCGGGGCGACGCCATACTGGCTGGGGCTTGCGGCTGCGATTGCTCTCTTCGTCAGCGTCGTGATCCACGAGTTGGGTCATGCCGTCACCGGACGGCTCTACGACGTCGAAACGGAACGCATCACCCTCTGGCTGCTCGGCGGGATGGCGCATTTTAAGGAGATGCCCAAACAGAAGGGCGCGGAGGCGGTGGTCGCCATCGCCGGTCCCATCGTCAGCGGAGCGCTGGGCGGGCTGGCCTTTCTGATACTGGCGTTCGTACCCACCGAGATGGGTGGGCTGTACTTCGTGGTCATCTACACCGCCTACATGAACATCCTGCTGGCGGTATTCAACATGATTCCAGCGCTGCCACTTGACGGGGGTCGAGTGCTTCGATCGTTGTTGCACCTGAAGATGAGCCGGCTTCGGGCCACACAGATCTCGGCGAGCATCTCCAAGGGGCTGGCGATTGCGCTGGGGCTGTTCGGACTGCTGGCGTTCAACCTGTTCATGATCCTGATCGCCTTCTTCATCTACATCGCCGTGAACGCAGAGGCGCAGTACGCCATCTTCACCGACGCGCTGTCGAAGTTCAGAGTCGATCAACTGATGTCGAGCCCCGTCGACACCGTGCCTCCCTCCATGCCGGTCGATGAGGTGCTGAGCAAAATGCTCGCTCAAGCCCGGGTGGCCTATCCCGTCAAAAACGACGCCGGCGAGTTCATCGGCGAGATCACCATCGACGAGGTCCAGCAGGCTCCTGCGACGGTGGCCGTCGAAGACGCCATGGGCCGGGATCTGCCCGAAGCGATCACCTTCGACAAGAGCGCCTCCGATCTGTTCGAGAAGATGATCCGCGACGACAACCACCGGCTTCTGGTCGTCGACGACCAGGGTTTTGTGGTGGGCATCGTCACCAAGACCGACCTGATGCGGGCGCTGCAGATTGTGTCCGGGTCTGGGTCAATCCCGCGGCGCGATGACAATTCGCGGCCACGGCCCACGGGCGTGGCACGGCGGTGATGGTCATCTCGCCTCCAGCACCCAGCACCCAGCGCCCAGCGCCCAGCACCTGTCATTTGATGATAATCTCCAACCGCGGCCCCGTCTCAAGCGTGACCACCCCACCTTCGGCGGTGTGCATGTCGCCGTCGATGGTATAGCTGATGGGGACGTCGGAGCGGAATACCGCCCGAGAGCTGACAGCGTCCGGGAAGTCCTCTTTGTCGACGGGCAGCCCCATTCGAAGGCGAGGAAACGCCTGGGCAACCCCCATAGGGTCAGCGGTCACCCCCAGCAGATGAAAGGCATTTTTTCGTTCCTGGCAACGGATGAAAGGCCGGAAGCCGAGCCCGATCTGGTCTTGCGTCGACGCGATAACCGCCGAGTAGTCGCGCACCGGCCACACGGTGTTGTCCATCTCGATACGAGCCCGGAAGGGCCGGAACAGCTTGTCGGTCAGTTCTCCGCCTCCGGTGGGGATCGACGCCAGCCCCTTCGCCAGCAACACCGCCGCCGTGGTGGGGCTGGGGTTTCCGGTGCCGTAGTACAGCTCCAGGAAGTTGGAGACGATGCCGTTGCCGAAGATAAATCCGTAGCGGGTGCCCGTGTCATCGGTCACCTTCAGGATGTCGCGCTCTGTGGTCTCGAAGGGCTGGCCGGTGTAATACTTTTCGACCAGATTCGCCAGCAGACGCGGGGGGTTGCCCTTGATTCCGATGCCATCGGACACGGTGTTCATCGTGCCCCCGCGAAGCAGCGCGATTTTCGGAAGCGGGTCGTCGCCGTAGACCTCGATGAAGGTACTCAGCGTGACGTGGTTGGTCCCGTCGCCGCCGTTGAGCCCCAGAATGTCGATGCCGTTTTGCTTAAACTCGCGGGCGACGTCGGTGACATCCTCGATGCGATTGGTCAACTCGTAGGTGTCGTGTTGACCGAGCATATAGCCGAGCCGGCGCATCCGTTCTGGATAGCGCCGGTTGCGACGGCTGTGGGGGTTGGTGACGATTCCGATACCGGGCATGACACTCCTGAAACTTCGGTTGCCAAACGCCGCAAGCATAAGCGCGCAACCGGCCACCGGCAACCTTCAGAGCCCCAGTGAACCACCAACCGATAACCAACAACCAATAACCAATAACTGCCTTACTCGTCGTCCGCCTCGGTGGAGCAGGCATCGAGAGTGTCGGACTGGAATCCGTCATCCCAGGTGACCGTCGCCTCGGTGCATCGGGTCATGCCACCCTCGTCGCAGTCGGCGTCGCCGTTGGCCGGGTCGCACAACTTGGTGCACAGCGACTCTTCCTCGGTCGGCTCTTCGGAGATACAGATCGTGTCCCAACTGCTGCAGTTCGGATCGTCCATGGGACAGTCACAGACGTATTCAGACGGACAATCCAAGTCATCAAAACAGCTCAGGTCGGTCTCCGAGTAGATCGACACCTCCAGGCAGGCGCCGGTTTCGCAGTCGAGGTTGCTGGAGCATTCCTCGCCCACTTCCCCGTCTCCGACGGTGTGATCGCAGTAGGTGTACAGCACGTTGTCGTCTTCATCGACCTGGTACTGACAGACGTTGCCGCCGTCGCAGTCATCATTGGTGGTGCAACTGGCCAGGCAGGCGCCCAGATCGCTGCCCATCGCCGCGCAGACCTGGTCATCGGCGCAGTCCCGATCGGTCTCCTCGCAGAACTCGGTGCACTCACCGGTGGTGTCATCCTCGCTGGGCCAGCAGAAGTCACTCTCACAGTTGGCCGACTCGGTACAGCTTGCGCCAAGCGAGCTTTCACCGGGGTTGGTGAATCCGCAGAATGCGCCGTCGACCTCATCGTTCTCGTCGAGCAGGATGCTGTTGCAGGCAGTGTCGTCGAGGTCGCAGTCGTAGGTGGCGCTGCATTCGGTGATCGGGATTTCGCCGCAGATATCGAGTTCGCCGTCCACTCCGTCTTTGGTGACCGTCTCGTCCTCGTCGCACTGCTGGTAGTCTCCGCAGTGGTCGCCGTCTTCACAGGGCGATGAGCAAAACCCGGCGTCGTTGCAGAACCGCGACAGGCAGTCGTCATCGTCGTCACAGCCTGTTCCGCTTTCTGCTCCGTCGTTGTCGTCCAGACAGACCGTGTCCAGATCATCATCAGCGGTAGTGACCACGGCGCAGACATCGTCATCGGTGCAGTCGTCGTCGGAGAGGCAGAACTCGGGGACCGTGCAGGTGCTGGCGGAGCCGTCGGCGCCGTTGCGTTCGTAGGTTGAGGTGGTGCATTCGGAGCCGGGGATGTCTTCGCACAGCTCATCGCTATCACAGGGGGCTTTGCACACGCCGTCTTCGCAGAGGTTCTGGGCGCAGTCGCTGTCGTCGCTGCAGGTGTCGCCGCCTTCGCCGCCGTCGGCGTTAGGTTCGTCGCAGACAAACCCGAACTGGTCGTCCGTCACCGATGCGACACAGCGATCGCTTCCGTCGCAATCCTCGTCGCTCACACAGCTTTCCGGGGGTTGTTCGGTGCACACGTAGGTGTCTTCGCCGTCGCCCAGATCTTCGCCGGTGCACACGTAGTCGCCGTCCGCCTCGCAGTCCGAGGGGTTGTCACAGGGCTGGGAGCACTCTCCGTCGAGGCACAACCCGGAGGCGCAGTCGTCATCGTCGCTGCATTCGTCGCCGGGCTCACCGGGGCCGACGGGATCGTCGCAGGTCAGCGAAACGTCGCCGTTGCGATCGACCACACAGCGGTCGTCCGGATCACAGTCTCCGTCGGCGGTGCACAGCGTCGGCGGCACACAGACATCGACGTCCGCATCACCACCGCAGACCAGATCATCGGCACACTCGTCATCATCGGTGCATTCACTGGTGCAGATCCCGTCGTAGCAAAGCCCGCTTTCACATTGAGCGGAGTCGGTACACGCTTCACCATCTTCCAGATCGTCGGTGGGCGTGACGCACTCACCCTCGCCGCCGGGCTCATCCAACGCGCAGACTTCGTCAGGGTCGCAGTCGTCGTCGTCCTGACAACTCTGCGGATCTTCGCCCTGGTTGTCGTTGTTCTGATTATTCTGGTTGGTCTGGTTGTCCTGATTGGCGTTGGACTGATTGGTGTTCGTCTGGTTCTGGCTCTGGTTGGGCTCTTCTTCGTTGGCGTTGACCACCCGGTTGTCTTCTTCACCGTCGTTGTCAACCTGACCGCCCGTGACTTCATCCTCGCCACAGCCGATCGCCGCAACCAAAAGAACCGTAACCACTGTCACCAAAATCGATTGCATCCATGAACGCGCCATCTTGCTTCTCCCGGAGGTCTAAAGCAGTAAAATCGTACAAATTTTCCTCTATCGGTGGCGCACCATACAGAAACCCCGCCATCGATTCCAGTGCGTTGGTGAGCGTCCCCGGACCGACTTGAGTTTCGGTGTAATGAGGAGTCTTCAGCATCTCTGAGTCGCCGTGGTGACACCACCGCCGTCCCAGCACCCAGAGCCCAGAGCCCAGCACCTATTCAGCCTGGCCGACTTCGGTGTCGCGCCGCGACTCTCTCCACCCTTCGACGTAGTCGTAGATCACGGGGATGATCACCAGCGAGATCAGCCCCGACACAAAGAGCCCACCGATGACCGCTCGGGCAAGCGGCGCCTGGGTTTCTCCACCCTCGCCGAGTCCAAGCGCTATCGGGGTCAGCGCCAGCATGGTGGTGACTGTGGTCATCAGAATCGGGCGCAGACGACGCCGCGCACTGAGCGCGACAGCCTCGCGCACGAGCATCCCCCGCTCGCGTCGCATCAGATTGATGTAGTCGACCAGCACAATGGCGTTGTTGACCACGATGCCGGTGAGCATGATGCAGCCCATAAACGACTGGATGTTGAACGTCGTACTGCTCAACAACAGCATCAGGATCACCCCGATGGCGGCCACGGGGATCGAAAACATGATGTACAACGGCTGCAGGAAGCTCTCGAACTGGCTGGCCATGACCATGTACACCAGCGTCACCGCCAGAAGCAGCCCGATCAGAAGGCCCCCGAAGGTCTCCTCCTGTTCTTCGGCCTCACCGGTGACCATCACGGCGAACTCTTCGCTGTACTCCATGTCAGCGATTTCAGCGCGCAGATCGGAGACGATGGCGCCCAGGGGCCGTTCCCCGGTGATGTTGCCGCTGATGTTGATGATCCGGCCCTGGTTTTCGCGCTGGATGGTCAGCGGGCCTTCATGCTCTTCGATTTCGGCGACGTCTCCCAGCCTGGTAGCTCCCACCTGCGGGATGATCACCGGCATCTCCAGCAGCGCTTCGATGCCCTGGCGTTCGTCGTGAGGCAGCCGCACGATCACGTCGAACTCATCGCCTTCGGTGCGGATGGTCGTCGCGCGCATATCCTGGATGTAGGTCTGGATCTGGCGGCCCACCACCGAGGGTTCGACCCCCATCGCGCCCAGCTTGTCGCGGTCGGGGATCACCTGCAGCTCGGTCCCGCCCATATCCCGGGAGACGTGGGTGCTCATCACCCCGTCGATGGTGCTCATCACATCACTGACCTCTTCGGCCAACTCGTAGGAGCCGTCCAGGTCGTGGCCCCGCACCTGAGCCTCCAGACGTTCTCCCCCGCCCTGAAGCACCCGCAGCACCCAGAGTCCACCTCCGGCGCGAACCCGCACCTCTCCGCCTGCGACGAGGTGTTCGATATGGGGGGCCAGCTCGGCGGCGACCTCGTCGCTGGATCGGTCGCGGTCGCCCGGGTCCACAAGCTGCACCGTAAGCGACGCCGATTCCCCCCCGGAGGTCGACCAGAAGCCGGGATTGCCTACCACGGTCTGCATCTTCGTCATCTCCGGGACCTGTTCCGGAATGGCGGCCTCGATCTTCTGGACCGCCCGCTCGGTGCGCTCGATCTTGGTGCCCTCCGGCATATCGAGGTTGATGCGCACCTCGCTTTCGTCGTCCTCCGGCAGCAGTTCGGTGCCGATATGCGGTGTCAGCATCAGCGCGCCCACGAACAGCGCCACCGCAACGCCCAGCGTCTTGAAGGTGTTGTCCAGACACCAGTCCACCAGGTTGCCGTAGGTCTGCTCGACGGCGTCGAGAAACCGCCCGATGCTGCCCGGGCCGCCGTTTCCGATATTGTCGGCGCTCAAAAAGCGCGACGACAACATCGGGATCAACGTCAGCGCCACCGCCAGAGAACAGGCCAGAGCGAAGCTGACGACAAAGGCCATCTGCCCGAAGAAGATCGCCGCAAAGCCAGTCAGAAAGATCACCGGCACAAACACCACCAGCGTGGTGATCGTCGACGCCACGATCGCCGTGCCCACCTCTCGGGAGCCCTCAATAGCTGCGAAGATCGACTCTTCGCCCTCCTCTAACTTCCGGTAGATGTTCTCCAGAATCACGATGGCGTTGTCCACCAGAAGGCCCACCCCCAGGGCCACCCCACCGAAGCTGATGAGATTGAGCGTGATGTCGAAGTAGTACATCAGCGTGAAGATCCCGATGATCGAGATCGGAATGGACACCCCGATAATCAACGTGGAGCGCAGGTTTCGCAGGAAAAACAACAGCACCAGCACCGCCAGAATCGCCCCGGCGAGCACTGCCGTTTGCACGTTGGCGATCGAATCCTCGATGTACTCCGAGGTGTCTGTGACCACCGTCAGTTCAGCGCGGCCATCATAGTCGCGGTTGATCCGCTCGACCTCATCTCGCACCCGTTCGGCGACGTCGACGGTGTTGGTGCCAGACTGGTTGGTCACCGACAGTCGGATGCCCGGCTCGCTGTTGATGCGCACGATGTTCGTCGGATCCTCGAAGGTGTCGAGCACCACTGCCACATCGGCCAGATACACCGGTACCGACACCCCGGCGTCGTCGGTGCGCGTCCCCACCACCAGCGATTGCAGGTCCGTAACTTCCTCGGCCTCCCCGATCACCCGCACCAGAAGCGCCTCGTCGAACCGCTCGACGTTGCCGGCGGGGATGTTCTGGTTTTCTCGCGACAGCGCATCGGAGATGTCGGTAGCCGACAGCTCATATGCCTGCAGCCGCTCGGTATCCAGGATCACCTGGAACTGCCGTTCCAGCCCACCACGCACCGTCACCGAGGCGACCCCCTCCACGCGTTCGAGCCGCGGTTCGAGCTGGCGCTCCGATAATTGTCTCAGTTGCGGTTCTGAAAACTCCCCGGACAGCGACATGTGCATAATCGGCATGCTGCCCAGGTCAAACCGGTGGATCAGCGGCTCATCGGCATCGTCGGGAATCCGGTCCCGTACCTGGTCGACCGCCGAACGCACGTCGTTCATCATCGTGTCCAGATCGGTGCCCCACACGAACCGAAGCGCCACCCGGCTGCGGCCCTCCATCGAGTAGGACTCGATCGACTCGATGCCCTCCACCGTCCCCAGCGTCTCTTCCATCGGCCGGGTGATCAGCGTCTCGATCTCTTCGGGGCCCGCCCCCTCATAGCTGGTGACCACCGAGATCGACGGAAAGTCGATCTCCGGGAGCAGATCGACCTGAAGGCGCGTAAACGACACCACACCCAGGATCAACACCCCCAGAAAAATCATGGTCGTCATCACCGGACGACCCACCGCAAACTTCGGAAGGCTCATTGTCCACCCTCCACCGGCGGTTGGGCGGGCCCCTCATCGGCGTCCGAGGCGTCGATATCCCGGATCTTGAAGCCTTCTTCGAGCCGCTCATGGCCTCGAAGCACGATGCGATCGCCCTCTTCGAGCTTTTCGGTGATCTCTGTGCGATCTCGGCTCTGCAGCCCGACCGACGAAAACTCCACGCGCTTCGCTTCGTCGTCCTCGACCACCCACACATAAGGGGTGCCGTCGGCGTCGTGGACCAGCGCCTGATTGTCGATGGTCAGCGCATCCTCGCTTTTGCCCAACAGCAGGCTGACCCGGGCGAACATCCCGGGCAGAAGCAGAATCTCCTCCATCTCTTCGATCTCTACGTCCACCCTCAGGCTACGCGTGGTCGCGTCCAGCGCCGGTGAGACCCGGCGCACCTGCCCCGGCACTTCGATGCTGCCCAGCGCCCCCACCCGCACCGTCGCCTCGGTGTCGTGGTGGATGTTGCCCGCTTCGCGCTCCGGGATCTGAACCCGCAGATACAACTGCTCGCCGTCGACGATGCTGTAGAGCGGCTGCTCCGGGCCCACATAGGTGCCGCGGTCGACGTAACGCATCGCCACCTGCCCGTCGAAGGGGGCGCGAAGCTCGGTGTTGCGCAAATCCTCGCGCGCCGACTCCAGCCGGGCTTGTGTCTCCTCGATCTGGGCGTCGGCGACGGCGACCTGCTGTTCGGCCGAGCGGATCGACGCTTCCAACTCTTCCATCTCTCGCTCGGTGACCATATCCCGGTCTACCAGCGGTCTTTTGCGTTCCCGGTCCGATTCCAGGTTCTCCAGGTTGACCTTCGCCTCCTCCAGATTGGCCTCGGCAACTCTGGCGTTGGCCTCCAGCTCCCGGACGGTCTGGCGGATGGAGGTGTCGTCCACTTCGGCCAGAAGCTGACCAGCTTCGACGGGATCGCCGATGTCGACGGCCAATTCGGTGAGCCGCCCCGGCACCTCCGGGGACATCTCGGTCATCTGCTCCGAGCGGATCTCTCCGGCGTAGTCGCCGGTGACCTCGAAGGCGCCGCGTTCGACCTCAACGGTCTCCACGGTGACCACCACCTCGTCGTCGTCTCCCATCATTCCCGGGGGGCCACCTTCGGGGGGCCCGTCGTCGTCATCGCCGCTGCATCCGATCAGCAGCGCCGCCGCTGCCACCAGAAGCACCCACCGCCAGGTTGTGCACCATTTGTTGATCTTCATCATCGTTTTCCTTCCCGGGCCCGGGCCCCGACACGCTCCGAGCCCCTGCGCATTACACGTGCGTTACAAGAGGTGTCGCGGCTCGAATCATTCCTGTTGCTCCAGATACCGGTACTGTACTTCGGCGACACGTGCCTGAAATCGAACCTGATTGAGCGTCATCTCAGCGTCGAGCAACTCCTGGGAGGCATCCGATACTTCCAGCCCGGTCACAAGCCCCTGCTCGTACTGCGCCAGGACCTGATCATAGGTCTGTTCGACCGCCTCCAGACGCTGCCGGGCCACCTCAATACGGGCCGCGGCGCTTTCCCAGTCGCGATACGCCTGTGCCATCTCGACGTTGGCGTCGCGCAGATCGCGCTCCAGCTCCAGTTCGGCCTGTCGAACCTCGGCTTGCGCCTCGTCGGCGCGGGCAAATCGCGCGCCGCCCTGGTACAGATCCCAGGTCGCCGACAGGGTTAACGACCAGTTAAAATAGTCCGGGTCGAACGCCGTGGGTTCGCCCCATCGGGTGTTCAAACTCAGCCCCACCCGGGGGGCGAAGCCCCACCAGACGCCGCGGCGGCCAAGCTCGGCAGCTTCGACGCCGGCGCGCCGACCTGTAAAGTCGGTGCGCTCCTCCGTAACAGACGCCCGCTGGGGCGGCGGATCGGTTTCGATATCCTCCGGATCGAACTCGGCGCGAAGCTGCCCGTCCGGGTCGCGACCCAGCAGTGTGGCCAGACCGTCGGCGGCGTTGCCGCGCGCTGCGTCAGCTTCCAGAAGCGCCTGCTCTGCTTCCAGCACTTCGGCGCGCGCCCGGCTCACATCGACCTCCACGGCAAAACCGGCGTCGCGCAACTCTTCGGCTTCCTCCAGGTACTCGCGCCGCCACTCGATGGCCGCTTCTGCGATTTCGACCTCCCGCTGGGCCGACGCCAGGGTGAAGAACGCCACTTCCGCATCCAATTCCAGAAAATGGCGCTCCCATTCGGCGCTGGCCTCCGCCACATCTACCATTGCATCGGACTGCCAGTAGTCGTAGTACGCCGGACCATCAAAGATCGTCAGCGATGCAATCCCCGTGATGCCCCAGTCATAACGGCGTCGGATCGCCTGATCGCCGATCTCGACTTCCTCACCGCCCTGGCGGGTGAGCTCACCGGTGGCGCTCAACTGGGGAAACAACGCCCCCAGCGCCTGTCGACGCAACGCCCGGCTCTGGCGTACCTCCATCTGTGTGATCTGATGGGTTTCGTGCTGCTGGGGCACCTCTTCGAGCACCTGCTCAAGCGTTACTTCCTCAGCACCGGAGTGCACCGGCAGAAGACAGGCCATCAGCCCGGCGGCCACAAATGTGACGGTAGAAGCAATGTTGGTACGACAGTACGACATCGATGTTTCGGGGCTTAACGAGCGTTAAACTGCCGGAGTGGCACTCCAAAGTCGGCCGGGCCCGCCCGGTGCGGAGCTGAAATCCTGCCATCGATTGGGAGGGTAACTGTTCCGGCAATACCTTGTCGCCGACGGGAGGAGACGATACCGTACGGCAAGCGCACTCCCGTCAGGTTCGGACACGATGAATTTCTTTGGCTCATTGTTCAAGTCCCTTTCGGCTCCGACGGCCATAATCCTGGCCGCGGCAATCCTGTTGTGGTCGGTTCCGGCCGCTGCGGCGGGGTTCTTTTTGCCTACCCGCGGTGTCGAATCGACCGCCCGCGGCGGCGCCAGTATCGCCCCCGGCGACGCCACCCCCGATACCATCTGGCACAACCCGGCGGGGCTGACCGTTCTCGACGATCACGAACTGTCGGTGGACCTGGCGATGGTGCACGCCTCCGTTGAACATCAGCGCGCTCCCCGTCAGATGGATGACGGTTCCACCCGCAGCTACGACCCGGTCCAAAATCAGGCTCTGCCAAATTTTATCCCCTCTATCACCGCCGGAGGCCCCACCCACATCGACGATGTGCACTGGGGCGCCGGGCTGTACACCCATTACGCCTTCGGGTCACGCTACCCCGAAGACGGCCCTCAACGCTACGTGTTGATCGACAACGTCGGCTCTTCGCTGGCATATCTGCACGCGGCGGTGGGCATCGAGTTGAGCGACGATGTGTCGGTGGGCGTAGGAATCCAGAATTTTGTGGGCAATTTCCGACTGGTGTCTGCCGGTTCCGGGTACACCGGAATGTTTGGTGATCCCGAGGACGAAGACCTCGACATTCTGGCCGAAGCCAACGTCACCAGCTTCTTTAGCCCCTCCGCAAACTTCGGGCTGAGCTATCAACTCAGCGAGCGGGTCCACACCGGGGTGTCCGTACAACTTCCCCATATTTTCAGCGACAACGAAGCGACCATCGACACCCGCGAGCCATCCCACCCCAGCTACGACGGCGCCGAAATCACAGACAACCGCGTCGAAGTCTCCGTTCCGTTCCCCTTCTATGTGCGCGCCGGCGCCCGCTACGCCGGTGACAGCTTCGACATCGAAGCCGCTGTCATCTACCAGCACTGGTCACTGTTAGACGAGGTCGTCATCAACCCCCGGGACGCCCAGGTCAGCGGGGCGGCGACCATCGACGACGCTTACGTCCAGCCGCTGACCATCCCCCAGGAGTTCCAGAACACCTTCTCCGCGCATCTGGGCGGGCAATACAACCTGACCGAAAGCATCGATCTGCGCGGCGGTTACACCTACGAGCGCGGCGCCGTACCGGATCATCGCTACAGCCTGTTTGCGCTCGACCCCGACAAACACCAGATCTCAGGGGGGCTGGGCTACTCCTACGACGACTGGGTCATCGACGCGACCGGCGCCGCTATCATCATGCCGTCGAAAACGATCACCGACTCCGAAGTGCGTCAGAACAACGCCTCCGACCCCGACCGCGACCACTCCATCGTCGTGGCCAACGGCAGCTATGAGCACTTCGGATTTATCGTCGGGCTGTCAACGCGGTATCGGTTTTGATGCGCGCAACCCGGGATGGTTTCATCAACGCCGTCTATCGACCATCCGTGGTTCCACCACCGCCGTCTATCGACCATCCGTGGTTCCACCACCGCCGTCTATCGACCATCCGTGGTTCCACCACCGCCGTCCGATGGGCCAAGGCGCCATCGCTGTTCATGTCGGGCGCTGAACTGCGCGCCCGAGAATGCTCAGGAGCCACGGTCGCGTCGTTCGGTAGTATTCGACTGCAGGCGTTGATAGCGACATCACAGCCCACCGTACCCGGTAAAGGCACCCTGCGCGGAGGCGTTATGACCTCCGGAGGTCGCCCCAACTCTCCAACTCTCCAACTCTCCAACTCTCCAACTCTCCAACTCTCCAACTCTCCAACCCTCCAACTGTCGTTCGCGCCCCTTGCCTTTGTTTCCAATCGCAGTAAAGTAGCCGAAGGCTTTGGTGCAACAGAGATTAACAGACGTTCGAAAGGGAGTCGTTATGCGAGGATATACGGGTTTGAGTCGCTGGATTGCCATCGCTTCGGTGGCGTTGTTTGCGTGGGTGCTTTCCGCCTGCGGAGATGACCCGCCGCAGATTATCGATGGCGATGACGCCAATGAATGTGGCGGCCAGGAGACCCTGGAGTATGACGGCGAAGAAGCCGAGCCCGGTGACTCCTGTGGTGAGTGCGGAGAGCTGGCATGCCTCGGCGAAAACGAGTTGCACTGCAGCGATCCCGGAGCCAATGAGTGCGGCGGCTGCGAAGAGCTGGACGACGAGCCCGGCGACAGTTGCACCACCGCCGACGACGAAGACGGCATCTGGGAGTGCGACGGCGACAATGACGTCGTCTGTGTCGACCCCGGCCTCAACGCCTGCGGTGGCACCGAAACGCTCGACGCCGAACCTGGTGACTCCTGTGGCGACTGCATGCTCGACAGATACGAATGCGCCGGCTCCGACGACGTTCAGTGCGAAGACGACATCGGTTGCCCGCAGGCCAGCGATGTGGAGGCGACCCAGGGAGAGCACGCCGGGGCGGTGGTCGTCACCTGGCGCGGCAGCGTCTACGCCGAAGCCTATCGCATCTACCGCGACGGCGATCAGATCGGCGAAGTCTCCGCCGGAAATCTCTCCTACACCGATGAGGACGCCGACCCCGCCGGCGCCCCCGAAGACCTCGACCTGACAGCCTCCGACGATGAAACCGACGGCGTACACCTTGAGTGGAGCCACGGCGACGGCGCTGTCTCCGAGCACGAATATGAAGTCGAAATTGTCTTCCCCGAAGCCATCTCCGACCGCTCCGATTCCGCCCTGGGATGGGCCGGCGCCGAAGTGGACCATTACGAAATCTCCGTCGATGACGGCGACCGGGTCTACACCCAGGATGAGGGCACCAGCTTCGTCGACACCCAAGCAGCATATGCGACTGTCGACGACGTAACGCCCACCGTCGACGAGACCGGCTGGGATTTCATCACCCTCGAAGCCTCCCCCCAGATCGTCGACGCCGCCGAACACGACTACGAAGTCAGCGCCGTCGTCGACGGTCAAACCGGCGACGCGGCCACTGACACAGGACAGCGCGCCCACGGCGACGCCGACTATACATGGTGGCACGCTGAAGAGGACGGCGATGTCGGTGACTTCGACGAAATGACCGACTGTGCCGATACTACCGACTGCACCGAAGACTTCCCCGTCGACTCCGACGTGGCCGAAAAATACTACCGGTTCAGCGTCGACGGCGACGGCATCGACGAGACCGTCAGCGACTCCGTCAACGCCGGCGTCGATCTCTTGGACGTGGTTCCCGACGACATCAGCGATCTGATGATCGGCGAAGAAGCCACCATCAGCGTTCAGCTCGTCGATCCCGACGACGGCAGCTCTGTGGGCCGCCAGGACGCAACCATCGACATCGATGTCTCCGCCGACGACGCCGTCTCCGGCGATCTTCCGGGGCCTGTGGACACCGACGCCGATGGTTACGCGGAAGACCAGATCACCTTCGATCAGGAAGCCCAGGACGTGATCATCTCCTGGACCGCCGACGACCCCCGGGTGACCGATGATACCGTCGACCAGCAGCCCTTCGATGTGGTCGCCGAGCCGGCCGACGGCGATTCCACCTCCATGGTCGCCCTGGATACCACCGCCGAACTGCTGGCGAACGACGACGATTACACCATCGTCGAAATTGAGGTGCGCGACGGCGACGACGAACCGATCTCGGGAGCCAGCATCGACGCCGACGTCGCATCGGGAGCCACCCTGTTCGACTGCGATGAATTCACCGACTCCGACGGAACCGCCCGCTGCAGCATCCGCGCCGACGAGCCGGGCAGCTACGACGTCAACCTGACGGCACCGACGTCGATGACCCTCGAAGATGTCGGCCCGTTCTACGCTACCGCTGACGACTACGATGACGTCGAAGGCGACATATACGACGCTGCCGTCTTCGGTGACTATCTTGTCATCGGCGGTGAAAATCTGGAAGCCGGCGGCGAAAGCTGGGACGGCTGGGTGTTCCTCGACCGCGTATCCGGAGAGATGATGGGCAACGACAAGAACATCGATCGCGTTGATGCGCTGGTGTTCGATGACGACGACCTGTTCGTTCTCGGAGATGGCCAGGTTCACCGCAATGATGTCGATTCGGTAGGCACCAGCGACTGGGAAACCAGTGACGACGGACTCGGCGACCTGATGGTCGTCGACGGCGATTACGTCGCCGTGTTCGAGTCCGACAGCGGCGACGCGGTGTCGTTGAACCGCGATGACTTAAGCGAAGAAGATACGACCCTGGGGCTGTTCGACAGCGCCGAAATCGACGCCGTTCGCGCCGCTGACTCCACCGTCTTCGCGCTCGGCTTTTACGAGGATGACCTGCTGTTTGATGAGGACAAGACGTTCGCCACCTACGACCTGCCCGGGCTCGACACCGACGAGTATCTGGACGTCGACGATGTCGACGGGTCCATCGACTTCTTCGACATCGGCGACTCCAACGCCCATTTCGTCGCCGGTGGGTTCGACGACATCCACAACGAAGGTGTCGAACATCTGGCCCGCCTCAACGACGACGGCACCGTCCACACCGGCTTCGACCCCGAAGAGTTGCCCGTCGTCGACGGTGGGCTGTTCTACACCGACGGAATGGTCTTTAGCGCCGGGCGGCTCGACGGTTCCGGCGGCGCCGCCTACGACGCCGACAACGGCGATCTGGTCGCCGATCACAGCCTCGACAACGACTACGCCTGGGGCGCCATCGTCGATACTCCCCGACACTTCGTGTTGTTCGGTGACATCGACGGCGAAGACCCAAGCACTAATTTCGAAATCGTGCTGCGGCCCGACGTCGACGTCGACCTCATCGACTGAGGTCGGTTGGTCGTTATTGGTTGTTGGTAGTTCGTTATTGGTTGTTGGTTCGATGCGTGCAGGTTGCCCGGACCTCCACGCAACCACCGACCACCAACCAATAACCAATAACTACTAACCAATGATCAGCTCGACGATGATGCTGCCGTAATCCCCGCCGCGAAGGCGGCGGGGAACGTAGCCTCTGATCATCTCCTGGCCCGGCCCCTCCAGCCACTCGATGACCGCCGGCTTCAGCACCGGCTCGGTCTTCGATTTCAGCCCGCGCCCGGGTACCACGTCCACAAATTGGGTTTCGCTTCCGTGATAGCGGTCGATGAACGCGCGTAGTTCGTCGACCGCTTCGTCGCGCGTCATCTTGCGCACCACCAGCTTCGGGACCTGATGGGAGCGTTTGAAACGCTCGAAGCGTTGCATCATCGCCTGCTGGGCTTTGCCAAGCGGTGGAATGTAGTGCAACCCGTCGCCTTCGGTGGGAAGAGGCGGAGTGAGAAGAGAGCGGGTGTCGTCGGGTTGCTCATCCCTGCCGGCAGATCGGCGGCGACGCTTTTGATGGTATTTATCGCGGTCATCCAGTGGTTTCACGTCACCGACAGCTTTGTGAAACATCGCTTCGTCGCGAAGGTTCTGGACCTGACGGCGCGCCTCGTTCTCATCGAGGTCCTCCGTTTCGTCACCGGCCGTCGGCGTTGGATCCCAGGACTGCTGGCGGTTGTCTTCGACGGGCTCTCCGGTGCCGCTGGCCCCCTTGAACTTCGCCTCGTACACCTCGGCGGGGTCGATACTGTCGACGGCCTCCTCGAACAGTTGCCGGTCCGTCTTCACCTCACCGGTATCCTCTTCAGCCGGAGCAGAAGAGACCTGTCCGCCCGGCGTGCCCGGTGTATCACCGGGGTCGGTCGGTTCCGGAATCTCATCGGGGTCCATGTTCTCCATGGCCCGCCGAAACAGCTCGTCGTCGGACAACTGCTCCGATGATTCGGTGGAGGAGCCCGACGACGGTTCTGAGCTGTCACCCTGCTGTTGCGTACGCTCTTCACCGTCGGCGACCTCGATATCGAGATCGGCGAGTTGGTCGGCCAGCGGATTGTGGCCCGAGTTGTCGTCGTTGTTGCCCATCGAGTCCTCCGAAGTCTACGTGAACAACGCCCCCGCACACCGGTTCATTTCGGCGGTTTACTCGTCGAGATCGGTGATGCCCAGGCGCACCCGGTAGCCGTCGTCCGGGTTGTAATCGACCCAGCCGATGACCACCCGGTTGTCGACCACCGTCAGATCGGGCCACCAGGAAACGGCCTGCCCATCGGAGACGACCACCGGCTGCTCATCGCCCGGCAGATCGGCGACGACCACCGATGTCTCCTCGCGAAGCTCCAGCCAGGCGGCGGCCACGTCGTCCTCACCGACCGGCTCTACCGCCGGCAGCCAGGAGTGGGTCGGATACGACTCGCCGCTGCGGTCGAGCACCACCGTCTCGCCAAGCTCGTCCTCTTCCAGATCCCAGTGCCGGTACACCGCGTCGGTGTCGGGACGCCGGTCGGCCTGGAAGGTCCAGGAGACGATGGCCTCTTCGTCGTCGACCACCACGACCCGCGGGTCGGTGTGCAACCGCTCGAAGTCATCGCCCGCCCCGTCGATGCGACGTGTCTCCGACCAGCTTTCGCCCCCGTCCGTGCTGAACGTGGCGTACAGATCCCACTGGAAATCACGGAAATCCGTCCAGGCGACCACGATGGTCTCCCCGCTTTTGCCGACGGCGGGATGCCACTGGTTGCCCCGGGTGTTCGGCGGGTCGACTTCGGCGTCGTCGTCCACCGGCTGCGGTTCGCCAAACGACGAGCTGGTCTGAGCCCCGCCGTCGTCCGCGGTCGTCAGGACCACCCGGTCTTGGCCCGTATCCCCGCTGGTGTAGACCACGGTCAGCTCATCTGTGTCGGCGGCGATGTCGGCGAGCCAACTGTCGCCTTCGTCTTCCCCGTCGATCAGAAGCCCCGTGGTCTGCACATCCCCAATCTCTTCGGCGTCATCGATGTCATAACGAGCACCCACGACCTGGCTGAACGCCGGATCGTCGCCGACGTTCTGGCCGAAGACCACCACATCGCCGTCGTCGTTAAACGCCAGAGTGGGCGCGATCATCTCTCCATCGTCATCACCGCCGAACACAAGAGAGTCGCCGAACATCGGCTGGTAGCTGTCGGTTTCATCGTCGAACTCAAACAGCGACGTCTCGACCTGGCGCACATCGTCGGTCTGCCAACTTACAGCGATACGATCGTCGCCGGCGGCGATGCGCGGGCGTTGAGGAACCTGGGCGGAGCCGACGTCGTACTGCGCGACGGTGACCACCTGGTCGAAGCCGGCGTCGTGGTCCTCTTCGTAATCGTAGTCCAGCCGGTCGCTGACATCGCGCCCGACCACGCCGTCGACGTAGGCATTTTCCTCCGGCTCACCGGAGCCGCGAAGCATCGCCTCGCCGAGTTGCCGCAACTGCTCGCGCCGCTCTTCCAGTGTCAGATCGGGGTCGTCTTCGATGGGGTCTTCAAACGCCCAGTCACCGACCTCCAGAAACCCGGGCCGTTGGTGCTGGCCGACGAACCCGCCCAGTTGAACCCCGGGGTGGGCCTGGCCCCAGACAACGGGCTGGCCGTCGAACACAAAGTCGATAAAATTGCCGGTCAACACCGGCATCGCCCCGTACAGATAGGACGGATACTTCTGCACCGCCGCCCATCCGCTCTGGGTGATCACATCGGGCAGCCACTCCTCCTGATCGTCGAGCTGAGTGATCGTCCAGCCGCTGAACGCCTCCGGCTGCACCTGGGTGTCTGCCCCCAGAAGCCCCAGCCGGTCGTTCAACGGCGGCATCCAGGCGTCCTTGGAGGTGAACACACCGAACTGCAACGGCCCCACTTCCACGGGCCGAAGGGTGTCGACCGGCCCGTAGGATAGCGCCAACTCCTCTTCTTCGGTCTCCGTCAGATAGGGCTTGTGCACCCGCTCGACCAGATTGCCCTCCGGGTCGTAGATGATGGCGCTGTTGAAGACATCGGACCCGTCAGGAACGAACACCGATTCGACGTCATCCAGATCCGGGTCTGCCCAGCGCTCAATCAGTTCGGGGTCGGTCTCCTCCCGCACTTCAGCGACGTTCCCGGAGGTGAGCACCCAGGCGTCGTAGTCGTCGGCGATCGACGAGAACGTCTGGTCCATCGCCCGCCACAGCGTATCGGTCAGCCCCAGCAAAATTCGCTGGGGAAGCTCCATGCCGTCAAACCAGTCGTTCACATCGCCGATGGGGTCTTCGTAGGCAGCCATCAACAACGCAAATGCCTCCTGTGCCCCGGAGGCTTCCCGCGCCTCCTCTCCCCGGCTTCCGATCAGCCCGGCGTGAAGCCCCGCGTCTTCAGGAAACAGCAAAATATTGGGCCGTTCGTCGCTGAGACAGTCGGCGATTTCGTGGACCTGGCCCCGGAAGTAGTTTTCGTAGCTGGCGTAGGAGTTGGCATCTTCCATCCGGATCTTCGACCCGAAGGTAAACACCCGCGCTTCGCCGTCGTCATCGAAGCTGATGTCACACTCCGGAGGTTCCCCGAAGTTTTCGTCGACATCACCTACATCATCGCCCACATCGTCGCCCACGTCCTGTTCGACCCCGGTGTCGGGATCATCTTCGACGTCGTCACAGCCAGAACAGGCGGCGAAAACCACTGCCAACGAAGCGATACAGACCAACGAAAACCGGTTCCTCATCACGAACTCCTCGGGGATGGTGGGACCACGCCGGGACTGTATCGCTCAACCGTCGTCGCTGGCAATACTGCCGTCGACCTGGACCACGTCGCCGCCATCTCCGAAACCGCGGTACTGCCAGGTGGGCTCATCCGTGGTCGTCGCCTCCTCAACGGCCTGCTCGACGAGATCGTGCTGGGGCGACAACGCGCAGACCGGGTCGGTGTTGGCGGCATCGCCGGTCAGCGCAAACGCCTGGCAGCGGCACCCGCCCCAGTCCTTTGTCTTCTCCGGGCAGCTTTTGCAGGGCTCGGGCATCCAGTCGACACCGCGGAACCGCTCAAACGCCTCGCCGTCGAACCAGATCTCGTCGAGGGGACGGTCCCGCACGTTGTCGAACGTCAACTCCGGGATGCTGTCAGCGCCGTGGCACGGAAGCACTCGCCCGTCGGGCGACACCGCCAGAAACTGCCGTCCCCACCCGCCCATACAGGCTTTGGGCCGGATGGCGTGATAGTCGGGCACCACGTAGTCGATGGCCATCGTCCCGTCGAGCCGCTGCCGGTATTGCTCCACCAGCCTGGTCGCCTCGTCGAGCTGGTCGCGCGTCGGCAGCAGAGCGTCACGGTTTTTCAGCGCCCAGCCCTGATACTGGGCGTGCGCAACCTCCATGCGGTCTGCGCCAACAGAGACCGCCAACTGAATCATCTCCTCCAGGTGATGTAGATTCTGCCGATGGACCACGGCGTTGATCGTCAGCCTCAACCCGGCGTCGCCGATCCAGGCCGCCGCGGCCATCTTGCGAAGGTGCGCCCCGTCGAACCCACCGATGTGGTCGGCCAGCTCAGCGTCGCTGTCCTCGATGCTCAACTGCACATGGTCCAGCCCGATCTCTGCGAAGCGATGTACCTGCGCCTCATCCAGAAGCGTCCCGGAGGTGATCAGGTTGGTGTACAGCCCGGCCTGTCGCGCCGCCTCCACCAGCTCATTCAGATCCTGGCGAACCGTCGGCTCTCCTCCGGACAGATGGACATGAATCACGCCCAGATCGGCGGCCTGCTCAAACACCTGCGCCCACTGCTCGGTGGTCAACTCCGCATTCTTGCGCACCAGCTCCAGCGGATTGGAGCAGTACACACAGCGTTGAGGGCACCGGTGTGTCAACTCTGCGAGCAGCCCCAGGGGGCGGGGCGGCTGGGAGGCGGACGATTGTTGGTCGGTGGTCATCGGTATGGTCGAAGCCTGGAGACGACAGCAGAAGCCAACGGCGTTCACGCTAACGGACAACGCGACGAGATGCACGGTTTTGCTCGCCCGACGATGTGCGCACATTCGGGCTGTTCGACAGACCATCCTGCTTCGCTTTCTTGCCCGGGAGCTATCATGCCCGAAACCAAGGACACCCCGATCCGCTACGCCGTCGTGGGACTGGGTCACATCGCCCAGGTCGCCGTGTTGCCGGCGTTTTTCAACGCCGAAAACTCCACGCTCACCGCCCTGGTCTCCAGCGACGAGGTCAAACTCGCCAAACTGGGCGCACGCTACGAGGTGGGAAGCCGTCACCGCTACCGCTACGAAGACTACGACAAGCTGCTCGAAGACGACCTGGTCGACGCGGTCTACATCGCCCTTCCCAACCACCTGCACCACGACTACGTAACCCGCAGCGCCGAAGCCGGCCTGCACGTGTTGTGCGAAAAGCCCCTGGGTGTGACCGCCGAAGAATGCCAGGAGATGGTCGAAGTCTGCGAAGAAAACGACGTGCAACTGATGACCGCCTATCGGCTGCACTTCGAGGAGGCCAACCTGGAGGCCATCAACACTGCCCGAAGAGGCGACATCGGCGAGCCCCGGTTTGTGCAGGCGTCGTTCAGCCAGAACGTCAAACCCGGCGACATTCGCCTCGAACCACTCGAAAAGGGCGGGGGCACCATCTACGACATGGGCATCTACTGCATCAACGCCGCCCGCTATCTGTTCGGCGACGACCCCACCGAAGTAGTCGCCTTCTCCGAGAGCAAAACCGGCGACGAGCGATTCTCCGACTGCGACGAGATGACCACCGCAATCCTCAGGTTTCCCAGAAACCGCATCGCCTCCTTTACCACCAGCTTCGGCGCCTGGGAGACCTCCACCTATCGACTCGTCGGCACGCAGGGCGAAATCGTACTCGACCCCGCCTTCGGATATGCCACCAACCTGGCCTACGAGCTACACGCCGGCGACAAAAGCGCAGGCCGCACTCTCGAAAAACGCGACCAGTTCGCCCCGGAGTTGATCTATTTCTCCGAATGCATCCGCCGCAACTCCCACCCCGAACCGGACGGGTACGAAGGCTGGGGCGACGTCCAGATCATCGAGGCGATCTACGAGTCCGCAGCCACCGGACAACCCGTCCAACTCGATGTGGTCGAACCGCCCAAACGCCCCGACGTCAACCAGATCATCACCCGTCCCGGATTCGGCAAGCCCGATGAGATCGGCGCCTCGGGGCCGAAGGACTGGGACGGTCAGTGACCCTGACGACCACCCGTGATTGGCTCAGCAACGGTCGAGCTGCGTTTGTGGTTTAAGCGGTAGTTTGGACCGCCGACGTCGTGGGTCTTACGTCGTGGGGCTTGGTACCGGTGATGGTGGTTTCGACCCTCATTAGGTCGGCGAAACGGACCCAAGACCCGAGACACAAGACCCACGACTCTACTCGGCGATGCTCTCGAAGTTATGGAGATTCATGCAAAATTGTCGAAGTTAGGTGCTTAAACGAGCACAGATTCACTAGTGGCCCTGCCGCGGCGTTGTCCCCCGAAACCTGGGCATCGTCGCGTGGCCTTCGCTGCTGATGCCGTCGCGGCGGATGACCTTCCAGAGGGTGCGAAACAAGATTTTGATGTCCAGCCACAGGCTGTGGTTGTCCACATACCACACGTCGAGCTCGAACTTTTCGTCCCAACTCAATTCGTTGCGCCCGCTGACCTGGGCCAGCCCCGTAATCCCGGGGCGCACCTCGTGGCGGCGGGCCTGAAATTCGTCGTACCGCGGCAGATACTCCATCAGAAGCGGGCGGGGGCCCACCAGGCTCATCTCCCCTTTGAGCACGTTGAACAGCTCCGGCAACTCGTCGATGGACGTGGACCTGAGCAGCTTTCCAATCCGCGTCAGACGCTGCTCGTCCGGCAGCAGTTGGCCGTCGGGGCCGTGTTCGTCGGACATGGTGCGAAACTTGTAGATTGTAAACGGCTCTTCATCCATCCCGGGGCGGGTCTGCCGAAACAGCACCGGCGAACCCAACGTCAGACGCACACCGGCGGCCGCAGCCAAAAGAATCGGCGAAATCGCCACGATGCCCGCGGCAGATGCGACGATGTCGAACAGGCGTTTGGTGGTCATGGGACTCTTCTGGTCTGCAAGGGGCCGGTCGAATTATCTCCTCCCTTCTAAACATCCGCGGCGTCTACGAGGTTTCAACCCACCGATTTCTGGCCAACCACCAATCCGCACGAACATTTAAACCATCCCCCATCAACCAGGAGCTACCACCTTCGACTCCCGACCAACGACGGTCGATCTATGTGCGGAATTACCGGATTCTGGAACATCAACGCCCGCCCCACCGACCTCGAAGCCATCGAGGCGATGGCCGACGCCCTCACCCATCGCGGGCCCGACGCCCGCGGGGTGTTCACCGACGCCGAAGCGGGCCTGGCGATGGGCCACCGCCGCCTGTCGATCATCGATCTCTCCGAGCATGGCGCTCAGCCGATGAAGTCGGCCTGCGGCCGGTTCGTGGTGGTCTACAACGGCGAGATCTACAACTTCCGGCAGCTTCGCCGTCAACTCCGGTCCAGGCGCCCGGACCTGACGTTTCGCGGCGACTCCGACACGGAAGTGCTCCTGGAGGCCATCGCCACCTTCGGCGTCGACGACGCCGTCGAGAAGACCAACGGAATGTTCGCCTTCGCGCTGTGGGATCGCAGACGCCGACAGTTGACCCTCGGTCGCGACCGGCTGGGCATCAAACCGCTGTACTACGGGCGCGTCGGATCTGCGCTGATGTTCGGATCTGAACTGAAATCTCTGAGGGCCCATCCCCGCTTTGACGCCGACGTCGACCGCCAGGCGCTCGCCGATCTGCTTCGGCTCAACTCCATTCCCGCCCCTCGCAGCATCTACCGGGGAATCAGCAAGCTCGAACCGGGCATGCTGGTCAGCTTCGACGCTCCCGACCGACGGGGTCGACTGCGCGACTACTGGTCTGCCCGTGCTGCAGCCGAACAGGGGATATCCACCCGCTTCCGGGGCACACCTGCCGAGGCCGTCGACGCACTGGAACAGCGGCTTGTTGAAGCAGTTGAAGCCCGGATGATCTCCGATGTGCCCCTGGGTGCATTTCTGTCGGGCGGGGTCGACTCGTCGACGGTGGTGGCGTTGATGCAGCAGATATCGGCGCGCCCGGTCAAAACGTTCTCCATCGGATTTCACAACGACGACTACAACGAGGCGACCCACGCCGCCGCCGTCGCCGCACATCTGGGCACCGACCACACCGAGCAGTACGTCACCCCCGATGACGCCATGGAGGTCATCCCCGAGCTTCCACGGCTCTACGACGAACCCTTCGCCGACTCCTCGCAGATCCCGACCCATCTGGTCAGCCAGATCGCTCGCCGCGATGTGACCGTGGCCCTTTCAGGCGACGGCGGCGACGAGCTGTTCGCCGGGTACAACCGGCATCTGTGGGCACCGCGGATCTGGCGGATGGTCAGCCCCGTTCCGGCGATGGTGCGCCTGGCGGTGGCCAACCTGTTGACTCGGCCGGACCCGGCGCAGGTCAACGCCATGTATCATCGCGTCGAAGCGGCGCTTCCCCGCCCGCTGCGCGTGCGCGTACCCGCAGAAAAACTGCAGAAGCTCGCCGGGATGCTGGCGGTGTCGGGCATCGACGATATCTACGCGAGGCTGCGGGCGCACTGGCCGGATCCTACCGCAGTGATCCAGCGACTGCCTCGCTACCGGCCCACTGTTCATCGGGTGCCCCAACGCGCCGGGTTCGCCGAACGGATGATGTTCCGCGATCTGGTGGGCTATCTGCCCGATGACATTCTCACCAAGGTCGACCGCGCTTCCATGGGCGTGTCGCTCGAAGCACGGGTGCCACTTCTGGATCACCGCGTCGTCGAGTTCGCCTGGCGGCTGCCCATGGAGTTCAAAATTCGCGACGGCCAGTCCAAGTGGGTGCTTCGACAACTGCTGTACCGGCGGGTGCCCCGCCAGCTTATCGAGCGGCCCAAAATGGGCTTTGGCATCCCGCTTGGCGACTGGTTTCGCACCAGCCTGCGCGACTGGGTGGAGGCACTGCTGGATCCGCACCGACTTCGTCGCGAGGGCTTTTTCCGAGTCCAGCCGATCCGGCGCATGTGGAACGAGCATCTCGAAGGACAGGCCAACCACCAGCACGAGCTGTGGAACGTGCTGGCATTTCAGGCCTGGTGGCAACAACACAAGTAGAAGCGGGGGCAGAAGATGCAACGCGTCGAATTCGTAGGACCCCATGGCGTGGGAAAATCGACGGTTTTCAACCAACTGCTCAAACGGCGCCCCAGACCAGCGCCCTGGCTGACCTACTACGAAGCGCGGCGAAAGGCGGCGACCGACCAGTTGTTCGACAACGCTTCGGCGAAAAACCTCCTCAAAGCGGCCACCTGCCGAATTCCCGGATTAGGCGACATCTTCGCCGACGCCTACATCCGCCACCAGGCCGAACGAAGGTTCGTCGAAGATGCCGATTCCCCATATCACCAGTTCTTCAACCATTGCCTCCGGCAGATCATGACTGCCACGTCTGGCCACGGGCCACATCGACACCAAAGAGAGTGTCTCCCTCATCTGAGGCCAGCCCATTCGCTAAACCTCGCCTGGTTGTTCAGCAAGCTGAAATATCTGCAGTTTCTGGAGCCCATGGACATCACCGTCGTCCTGGACGAAAGCATCACTCACTGCGCGGTGGGTCTGATCAATGAACGCAGCACCGTCGCAGAACCACGAGAGTGCTTTCGCCCCCTGCCCCCACCCCACAAACTGGTGCATTTGAGCGCCCCCGTCGACGAGATCCTCGACCGGCTCATGCGTCGCAGCAGAGACGAAACCTCACCGCGCCACCTCGATTTGAACCAACAGCAGTTGCGCGACAAGACCCGCCGCATCAGCCGGCTGACCGAAATCGCGGTCTCCACACTTCAGTGGGCCGGCGCCGATGTACTTCAACTGGATGCCATGGAACCGATCGAAGAGAATGTCCGGCGCGTCGAGGCGTTCCTCCACACCGACTAAGCCTCACTCGTCGTTTCTGCCGGGTGACCCGACGGCCAACGCCAGCCCTTCAGCAGCATAGATCTTCATCCCGTCGACCCACAGCCCGGCGTCACCAACGATGATCGTCTCTGCGTCGGATTCGACGATGTCCGTGACCTCCAACAGCACCGTAAGCTGTTCGTTCTCCGGCAACACCTGCCCCCGGTACGTCCAGGCGATCTCATGATCGAGGGCCACCGGGTCGATCACCGGGTCGTCAAACCGCCGGTGCAACCCCCGATCGATGAGCGCGAACCGCAACGTCTGCAGCATCGCCTCCACCCCCAGCGACCCCGGCATCACCGGGTCCTGATAGAAGTGCGCCTTGAAAAACCACTCCCCCGCATCGATCTGCTTGACCGCCCGATAGCGAAGCGCGTCGTCGTCCCAACGGCCCGTGACCCGATCGATCATGCGCATCCGATCATCGGGCCACAACGCTTCATGGGCTTCATCCGGCGCAGATTCGACGCTTATGTTGAATTCCGACTTCTCGTCGAACCAGTCGACCTCGACGGCACTTGTTGAAAGCCCCTTCTGATCCTGAAGCGCCACTTTCGGGAAAAACCCGAAGGTCGTCTCCATCTCATAGGACAGTTCGCCGTCGACAAAACAGCGAACATCGAAGGATTGAATCGTCATCGAACCGGATGTTGAATTCCGGGTCATCGTCGTCTGCGTACTCATCTGCTGCACCTCGGCGCTGATGGGTCGGTGAACCGTCGCCGTTCCATCGAGGTTTCGATAGTGCAGCAGCTCCTCGCTGTTCAGCACCGCCCCGGAGTACAGCGACAGCCACCCACAGGGCTGAAGCGCCGCCTCCATCACCACCGCCATCGGCGCCTCTGTTAAGCCCGTAGCCTCGAAAAACCAGGCGTGTTCATCGGGGACATCCCACTGCACCTGAACCGTGTCACCGACACTTGCCTGACCGGGCTGATCTGGCGCATCGACGACACGCGTCATGAACTGAAAGGGCTCACCGGGAAGCCTGGGCATCCGATCCGGCCCGTCGAACCGCGCGTAGCGCGGGCCCATGCACATCGTCGCCGGCCCGCAACTGGTCGCCACCATCGCCTGCTTGTCGTGGATCACCTCCCCCTGTTCAAGCGCACGCTCATCGCGGCGGCCGCCCCCCTCAGTCTTCAACATTTCGCCCATCGGCGTGTCCGGCGTCAGCCGCACCTGCACCCCTCGGGCGTGAAACGCCTTCAACCCATCCACCGTCGCCAGAATATCGGCCACCAGCGTGGGCCGGTCGCCGTCGATGACCTCTTCGACGAAGATCTCATAGATCAGCGTCTCATTCTGTGGAGTCGCCTGCCCTCGGCACTTCAGATCGAAGGTCACCTCCGGCACCGGTTCAAACCGCCAGCCGTCCCGGTCGAGCGTATAGCCCATGGCGATCATGTAGAAACTCATCGCCTCCATCCCCCCCTCGAACATCAAGGTGCCGGGCATGCAGGGATCTCCCTTGAAGTGCCCGTCGAAAAACCAGTCGTCCTCCCCGATATCATACACGGTCTTCATATATCCCCGCCCCCGGGGACCACCATCGGGATCCAACTCTTCGACGCGTCCGATCAGACACATGTCACCGGCGTGGATGTTCGGTGTCCTGCTGTGGCAGCGAAGCCGCTGGTAGCCCTCCCGGAAACAGGCGGTGGGCTCGCCGGCGGCGAATCGTTTGACCGCATCCTCCGGTAGTGACTCCGGGATAAGCTGGCTGTCCACCCGCGGTGGATCGAGGCGAACATCATCTCGAAACTCCGCGGTTTCGGGCGCCCACAGAATGCCCATCGACTCCGCCAGCTCTTCGTCCGTAAAGAAACCGGCCTGCCCGTTTCGCACCGACAGCCGCACATCGCCGTCAACGCGGCAGTCGTAGCGAAAGAAGAAGAGCCGCACGTCGCCCTGTTTGGCGTGATCGTCGATGTGAATGTCGTATTCGAGCGTATCTCCCGCCTGCGGCAGCCCCTTGTTGTAGGTCAACTCGCAGCCCAACAGCCGGTAGATACGCTCACCCTCATACTCGAAATCCACGCCCATCCAGGAGATCAGCAACAGGTCCGCCTGCCCACACTCAATCATCACTCCCGGCGGTATGTGACCGCGAAACAGATACCAACTGTCGGGGGTGAGATCGGTCTCCGTGTACACCGTGCCCGTTCCCAGCTCGCCCTTTTCGGCGTCGATGTCCATGACCCGATCCGCCAGAAGCAGGGGAGGCTCCGGCATGCGCACCTGGCGCGGGAAGTCGCGCTGACAGTCGAACATGGGCCCGAAAATATCGGCGATATCCCCGGAGGCGTGCACTTTCAGATCCTCGCGGTCGAACAGGGGGGCTACAGCCCCGGTGGTTGGTGCTCGGTGCTCGGTGGTTGGCACTTCATCAGCCTCATTA